>SLAK01000226.1 GCA_007126855.1 Dehalococcoidia bacterium
CATCGAGGATGTTTTCGCCGTCCAGGTCCACCGTGAGCTGTGCCTGGAAGTGGTTCTTCGTCAGGCGCACGTCGGCAACGTCGACGGGGTAGCCCCAGCGGCGGCGCAGCTCCTCCGCGGCCGCTTCGCTATCGCAAAATGCGCGCGCAAGAAAGCCGCGGGGACGCGTTGCGGCGCGGCAGCCGACCCGCACTTCAGCCAGGGTGAACGGCCCGACGGAGCTGTCCGGTACGCGGGTGCCGTTGACCACCACCGTTGGCGGGATCGTCGGGTGGAGCGCCGGCGGCAGCAAGGAAGTCATCGCCGAGTCGTCGATCTCGTAGAAGATCTGCAGGACGTTAGCTTCCTTCAGCTCCCACGTGCCGGTGCCAAGGTCTTCGACCAGCGGTGCATCGGAGGCGAGGGGCGAGAGGTCGAGCGTGCCCGTGAGCGGCATTACTCACCACCTCCCACGGCCAAAGGCTCTTTCTCCGCTTTGCCGGCAAATTTCGGCATGACTTCCTTCGCAAAGAGCCGCATGCTGGCCAGCACTTCTTCCTGGGGCACGGTCTCGTTCGCGTTGAGCAGGAAGTTGATGCGGTCGACGCCGACCGCTTCCCACTTCCGGATGACCTCTGTGATGCGGTTAGGGTCGCCGATCGCCAGGCCTTCCGGCACATTGCCGCCGGCCGGAGCGGTCGATTCGCGCCGGAGTGCGGGCAGCAAGCCCAGGTTTGGATAGGAGCGCGAGGGATAGGCCTGGCGCAGGGCCAGGAGCTGCTCGGCCAGGTAGTTGAAGGTCCCGGCGAGGCGCTGGCCGGTCTTGATGCCCGTCTCGTTGTCTTCGTGGCAGAACAGGAAGTTGACTGTGTTCACCTGTTCGTTCACGAATTCGGCGACCGGGTCGCAGTACTGGATGCGGCGCCGGTATTCGGCAATCTTCTTCTCCTGCTCGGCGAAGCCGCCGAAGGTAAGTCCAAGGCTGCCAAGGCCGCGGTCGGCCGCGTCCAGCTCGGTCCCGGGGCTCGTGACGGCGACCCACATTGGCGGGTGGGGCTTCTGGTAGGGCTTGGGAAGGATTGCCCGGGTCGGCATGCTAAAGGCGCGGCCCTGGTAACCGAAACGCTCCTGCGTCCACATCTTCGGCAGCACCCGGACGTATTCATCCCAGGTCTTCTTCGTCTCGTCGGGGTCGGCTTCGAAGCCGCCAAGCTCGGTCCATGTCGCCGACCGGCCGGTACCGACTTCCAGTCGGCCATGGGAGAGGATGTCGAGCACGGCGGTGCGCTCCGCAACCTTGATCGGGTGGTTAAATTCCGGCACGCACACCACGATGCCGTGGCCGACGCGGATGTTCTTCGTCTGCATCGCGCAGGCGGTCAGGAACAGTTCAGGCGCCGAGCAGTGCGAGTATTCCTCCAGGAAGTGGTGCTCCACTGCCCACACCTGGTCGAAGCCCAGCTCGTCCGCCAGGCGCACCTGCTCCAGGCAGCGGTGATAGACATCGTGCTCGGTCTCTGCGTCCCAGGGGCGCGGCACAGAGATCTCGTAGAAGAGTCCAAACTTCATGTGGGCGTTTCCCCCTTGAGCCTCTAGTTGGGGTCACTCTAACACACGGCCTGGAGCGTTTGCGCCGCCGAAATCCTGCCGTTAGCCCGGCGGTGACAGGCTCGGCAGGGGCAGGAAGCCCACCTCATCGTCATCCGCCGGCGGGGTGGGCGTCGGAAGCTCTTCCGTCGGCGTTGGCGTTGGCTCCGGAGTCGGAGTCGGAGTCGGTTCCGGAGTCGGCGTTTCTTGCGTCGGGGTTGGCGTGGGCGTCAACGTCGGTTCCGGCGTCGGGGTTGGTGTGTCCGGCTCCGGGGTTGGGGTCGGCTCGTCGTTGATGTCCTCGGTGGGCGTGGGGGTTGGCGCCGGGCTCTCGCCGCCCTGCCCGGTGATCAACGCGGCGACGATCGCGCCAACGCCGATCGCGAGCACGATCGCACCCACGGCCGCGACGATCAGCGCTGCGTTCGAACCAGACGATTCCGGTTCCGGGTATGGCGCCACCCGCCCGGTGGGGGTACGTGGCGGAGGTGGCGGTGGCGGCGGGGCCGCGACTGGCGCGACGCGGGATGTGGTGCGCCCGCCTGCCTGCGCCGCCCGCACGAGCGCCTGGCGAAAGTCCTCGGCCGTGCTAAAACGCTCTGCCGGCTGGATGGCCAGCGCACGGCCGAGCACACCTTCAAGCGCCGGTGTCGCTCCCGGCGCGACGGACCTGAGCGGCGGAGCGGGGGTCGCCAGCCGCTGGGCTGCAACGAGGGCCGACGTTGCGCCGGTGAACGGGAGCCGGCCCGCGACCATCTCGTAAACGGTGAGCCCAAGGGAGTAGATGTCCGATGCCGGCGTGGCCGGCTGCCCCTGAAGCACTTCGGGGGCCAGGTAGGCAATCGTGCCCAGGACTTCCCGGGCCTGGTCGGGCGTGAGTGTCTTCGTGACCTGGTCTGCGACGCCGAAGTCAGCGACCTTTGCCACGCCCTGCTCGTTGATCAGGATGTTCTCCGGCTTCACGTCGCAATGGACGATTCCCTGCCGGTGCGCGAAGTGGAGCGCCGCCGCCACCTGCTGCCCGTAGCGGACGGCCTGGGCCTCGGGCAGCTTACCGGACGCATCCAGCAGCTCCCGGACGGTGTGCCCCTGGACATACTCCATGACAAGGTAGCTGCGCCCTTCGACCTCGCCGGTGTCGTAGATCGCGACGATGTTCGGGTGCTGCAGGCTCGCGATGGTGCGGGCTTCGCGCTGGATGCTCTCGGTGAGGTCGCCTTCTTCCGTCACCTGCAGCGCTTCGGCCAGGATCTTCACGGCGACCCAGCGGCCGAGGCGCAGGTCTTCGGCCAGCCATACCTCGGCCATACCACCGCTGCCCAGTGGACGCTCAAGGCGGTATCGTTGTTCCAGGACGTCGGAAGGATTCAAAGGCAAACTACCCGGATGGTCGTACGGGGCATTGTCGCCCGTCAACGGAACTTGGAATTGCTGCTGCTTGCCGGCAGCATTGGCTTCGTTTTCCTCGGCTGGAAGGCGCTGCAGGAAGCCGCCTTCGCCCTCCCGGAAACCGATACCCGGATCGTACTCCAGTTTGCGATTACAGCGCTCGCAGGCCACCTCGCCTTGCGCTGGTCTTGCCCTGACGCTCCCGCCCAGGTTTTCGGCATCGCCATGATGCTGGCCGCGGTCGGCCTGATCTTCGTCATGCGGCTGGCGCCGGCCATCGCGGTCGACCAGGCGAACTGGATAAGCCTGGGCACCGCGCTGATGGTCGGCACCGCCATCGCTGGCCGTCGTTATGACATGTTGCAGCGCTACAAGTACACGGCGGCGTTCCTGGCCATCTTACTGCTGGTCATCACGGGCCTGTTCGGCACCGAGCAGGGTGGCGCGCGGCGATGGATCACGATTGCTGGCTATACCGTGCAATCCACCGAGATCATCAAGGTGGCGCTCATCGTTTTCCTGGCGGGCTACCTGGCGCAGGAAGCGAGCGTGCTGAGCATGCCAAAGGTGCGCTTCGGCGGCCGGAACTATTCATCGCTGCCCTATCTCCTGCCGCTGGCCGGTGTGTGGCTCATCCTCATGGTGGCGCTGGGGCTGCTCAAGGACCTGGGGACCGTGGCGCTGCTGCTCCTGCTCGCCATGGCGGCGCTTTATGTCGCAACGGGGCTCATCCGCTACGTCATAGCCGGGGCCGCGCTGCTGGCGCTCACAGGCGCGGCCGGCTATGCGCTCTTCTGGCACACGCGCACGCGGATCGACACCTGGCTCAACCCATCGGACGACCCGCTCGGCGCGGGGTTCCAGACGCTGCAAAGCAGCTACGCGATCCAGGCTGGCGGCATAACGGGTGAAGGGCTTGGCATGGGCAACCCGCAGGTCATCCCGGCCGCCTCGACCGACTACATCTTCAGCGCCATTGGCGAGGAGCTCGGGCTGATCGGCGCGCTCTGCATTGTGTTGCTCTTTGGCCTGCTCGTGTTCGCCGGCATGCGCGTCTCGCTCATGGCACGCGACCCCTTTGGCCGGATGCTCGGCGCCACAATCGCGCTCACCATTGGTATCCAGGCACTGGTCATCATCGCCGGCAATCTCCGCCTCATCCCCACTACCGGCGTGACGCTGCCGTTCGTCAGCCAGGGCGGTTCGAGTATGC
The DNA here is from genome assembly GCA_007126855.1 of Dehalococcoidia bacterium. GTDB lineage: Bacteria > Chloroflexota > Dehalococcoidia > Tepidiformales > Tepidiformaceae > SLAK01. The sequence goes on from SLAK01000226.1 coordinate 4,169, forward strand.
TGGTGAACCTGGTGCTGGTGGGGTTGTTGCTGGCGATTGCCCAGCGTGCCCGCTCGCCCGATCAGGCGTGAAAGCGCATCACCACAGCGCCGATCGAAACGGTATCTCCCGGGCGAAGCGTGGCGCCACGTCCATCGACGGGCCGGCTGCCCACCAGGGTGCCGTTGGTGCTGCGCAGGTCGGTCACCACCCATTTCCCTCGAACATTCCGGATTTCGGCATGGCTGGCCGAAACAGAGGGGTCGGTGATCACGATTGAATTGCCCGCATCCCGGCCTATTGTCATCAGGCCGGCCAGCTCGAACGAGGTGCCGGGCGCCAACCCGGACTCTCCCGGTGACAACACCTGCAGCGAAGGGCGGCGGCGCTCCTGCCGTGGCCGCGAGATAGCCCCGATCCGCACTGCGCCGCTCATCGACACTGCCACGATCACGACGAACATGAGCAACAGTCCGAGCAGGCCCAGCCGGAGAAGCAGCAGCTCGTCGACTTCGATCACGCCGGGCCTCCTTCCAGCATGAGCTCGATATCGCCCAGGGCGACCACAGCGCCCGGGGCCACCGCAGTCTCATGCACCCGGTGGCCATCCACCACGACCCCATTCCGGCTGCCCTTGTCTCGAATGACGAGCCCGTGCTCGGTCCGCGTGATTTCGGCGTGGTGGCGCGACACCGCCATGCTCGCAAGCACAAGGTCGTTGTCTGGCCCTCGGCCGATTCGCCACGGCAGATGCGTTACCTGCACCCTTTCCCCGCCGGGCAGGCGCAGGGCCAGGTCCTGCACGGGGACCAGGCGGCGCGTCGCGTGTGAAGGGCGCGTTACCGTTCCCGGCGCTCGCGCGTGGGTGAACCGCGCCGAGATCTGAGAGGTCCCCGCCGGCACGCGCGGGTCCGCGGCGAAACGCAACGAGCGCTGGCCAATGCTGCGGTAGCCGCCGGCCCGCGCCCGTTCGCCGAGCACCTGGAGCATCTCCGCGCGGAACTGCGGGAGCTCTGGCCGCAGGCGCGAAAAGTCCGCGGGGTTCAGGGCCACGCGCACTTCGTTCGGCGCGTCGCCTTCGCGCACATTTGCATCGAATGTCTCGAGGATCTGGTCCCGCAGCCGCAGCGGGTGCAGGCCTGCCGCGGAAAGCCGCCGGGCCGCCTGCTCCAGCAGCCGTTCGAGCCGCGGGAGCGATCCTTCGCTCACCTGTGCCCTCCGGGAGACGGCGCCACGATCCGGGCGCTCACATCAGCCAGCATGTTCCTCCAGCCGTAGTTCGATATCCCCAAGGATAAAGGCACTGCCCGGTACCAGGCGGACCTCCGTCTTTCGCTCGCCTTCCACCACGATACCGTTCCGGCTGCCCACGTCCTGAAGTTTGAGGCCCTCGTCGTCACGGGTAAGGGTTGCGTGGTGCCGGGACACGGCGAAGCTCGCCAGCGGAAGTTTGTTGTCCGGAGCGCGGCCAATCGTAAATGGAAAGCACGATACGGGGATCGACTCGCCGCCGGGAAGCCGGAGACTGAACCCCGTGGAGGCCGGTGTGGGCAGCCTCCCAGGTATGTCGACCGCCACCTCGGCTTGAGTGGGCGTTTCGGGCGCAGGCGGATGGCCGCCGGCAATGGTTACGGCCACTACCGCCGGTTCGGAAGGCGGAGTCTCCCCGATCATTTCGACCGGGACCGGTGGTAGGGGAGAAGGCGTTTCGCCGGTCTTCCGGGCCTTGCGAAGCCGTCCCAGTGACGGGCGCGATATTGTTGCTCTGACGTTCACGGTGTCCGGGGGAACTGAATGGTCCATGCCGAAGTGGACCGAGAGCTTTCGGTTTGTGGTGTAACCAGCAACGTGGCATTGCTCGGCAAAGAGCTGCAACATGTCGGCGCGAAAGTCAGGGACATCCGGCGCGAGACGGGCATAGTCGCTCGGGTTAAGCAAGACCCGGATGTAGTCCGGCGCAACGCCATCCTTCACGTTGCGTTCCCACTCGCCAATGAGCCGGTCGCGGGTTCGGGCCGCGTTGAGCGCGCCATGCGCTTTCCAACGCCGCGCGGCCTGTTCGCGTAACTGTTCGACCAGTGAAGACTTATGTTCGGTCAACGCCGCACCGCCGCCTGGATCACCTGGCCGGCGATAGGGGCGGCCACCTGTGCCCCTGAGCCGCCGAATTCGACCACCACGGCCACCGCCACCACGGGGTTCTCATAGGGGGCGAAGGCGATAAACCAGGCATGGTTGCCACCTCCCTCGTATGCCTCCGCGGTCCCGGTCTTGCCCGCGACGGCAATGCCATCCAGCGCCACGCCGGCTGCCTGGCCCCGGGTTACCACCTCCCGCATCATGCCGCCAACGTTCGAAGCGACCTGCGGCGAGATGATCCGCCGCTCAGCCGCCGACTCCAACGAGCCACGGTCACGGCCGTTGTCCAGCGCGCGCAGCCCAAGGTGAGGCTCAGCCATTACCCCATTGTTCGCGATGGTCGCCACGACCATCGCCATTTGCAACGGCGAGATGAACAGCTCGCCCTGGCCGAATGCCGTGCTGGCGAGGAGTGGTCCTGTGCGCAGGCTTTCGGGGCCAAGCACCTGGTTCGGCGCCGTATCGAGGGTGAAGGGCAACGCGCCGGCCATCCCAAAGCGCCGCGACATCTCAAGAAGCCGCGGCCAGCCAAGGTCCACGCCAAGCTCGGCGAAAATGGCATTCACCGAGTAGGCATAGGCATCCGTGAACGGGTAGGTGCCGACGCCCTGCGGGACGTTCGCACAGGAGATCGCGAAGCCCTCCACCACGAATTCGTCTTCGCAGGTCACGATCGTGTCCGGTGCGACAAGCCCGTGCTCGAGCCCTGCCGCGGCGGTGACAGTCTTGAAAGTTGAGCCGGGCGGGTAGAGCCCCTGGGCCGCACGGTTGAGGATGGGCGCGTCCGGGTCGGTGAACAGCTCGGGGCCGGCGGTATCGATAGTTGCCGGGTCGTAGCCCGGGTTGCTGACCATGGCCAGCACTTCGCCGTTGCGGGGATCGAGCGCGACGACAGCGCCTTTTCGTCCCGCGAGCGCGGCATCCGCGGCGCGCTGCACCGCCGGGTCGATCGTGATCTGCACATCGAGCCCGCGGCGGTGGGTGCGGCGGAACTCGGCTTCGAATGCCGCCTGCCAGCTCCGGCCCTCCTGGCCGATCAGGAAGTCGTTGAAGGCGAGCTCCACCCCCTGGGACCCGAATCGCGGGCTGAGGTAGCCGAGGACGTGCGCAAGGCTCAGGTCGTGGTAAACGCGCCCCTCGCCGGGGACTGTCTCCGCGAGCACATTGCCGTCGCGGTCCAGGATGCGGCCCCTGGCGGGGTCTGTGTATGCGGTCAGAAGACGCGGGTTGTGCTGGCTCGTCGCAAGGTCTGTGCGGAACACCTGCCAGTAGGCAAGGGAGCCGAACAGCACAAACACCAGCCCAATGACGATGAGGCCGGTGTTTTGCAGGCGGCGTTGGAGCGGCTCAGGGCTCAGCACACCTCAATTGTAGAAGGCGCCGGTGCTTCGCTCGCGTGGCTCTTACCTTTCCTGCACCTTGGGCCAGTCCTGCACCCTGGGCAAGTGTGCCCGGCACGAGCAGGAGGGCGGGGCAGGACGATTACTCTCCGAGGCTCCGCTTCAAGTCTTCGAGCAGCGACGGGTCCTCTTCGAAAACGCGTTTCCCCACGAAATGGATAGGGTCGTGGATACCGCGATCGATCTTGCGCTGGATGAGCAG
>SLAK01000075.1 GCA_007126855.1 Dehalococcoidia bacterium
AAGATGAAGGACAAGGCATTTGCGCGGAGCGTGGACCGCGATGATTTGCTCAAAGGAGCGGCCGACCTGGGGGTGGATTTCGACGAGCATGTGGCGTTTGTGGTTGAGGCGCTGAAGCCAGTGGCCGAGCCGCTTGGCGTACGCGAGTAAATACTGAGGAACTACCCCCCGCAGGCGCAGGTTTGCGGGAAAGGCGAGGAGCGTAGTGAGAAGAGAACAGGTCCCCGACCGAAACATTGCCATGGAACTGGTCCGCACAACGGAAGCCGCGTCGCTGGCAGCGGCGCGGTGGATGGGGCGCGGCGACAAGAATGCCTCGGACCAGGCGGCCGTGGACGCGATGCGGCTGATGCTGGATACGGTGAGCATGGACGGCGTCATCGTGATTGGCGAAGGCGAAAAGGACGAAGCGCCGATGCTCTATAACGGCGAGCGCGTGGGCAATGGACGGGGACCGCAGGTGGATGTGGCGGTGGACCCGATCGACGGGACGCGGTTGCTGTCGATGGGCCGGCCGGGAGCGCTGAGCGTAGTCGCGGTGGCGCCACGAGGCACGATGTTCAATCCGAACGACCTGTTCTACATGGAGAAGATTGCCGTGGGACCGGCGGCGCGCGGGGCGATCGACCTTTCGGCGCCGGTCGCGTGGAATATCCAGCAGGTAGCGAAGGCGAAGGACATGGCGGTGGAGGAAATCACCGTGGTCATCCTCGACCGAGACCGGAATACCGAAATCGTGGACCAGGTACGGGCTGCGGGCGCACGGATCAGCTTCATCACCGACGGCGATGTGGCGGGGGCGGTTGCCGCAGCGACGCCCTCACGGGGCATCGATATGTTGCTTGGCATTGGTGGTTCGCCCGAGGGTGTGATCACGGCATGTGCGCTCAAGGCGATGGGCGGCGACATGCAGGGACGGATGTGGGCGCGCGACGAGAACGACCGTCAGCTTGCAGAGCAGCGGGGAATCGACCTCAAGCGGGTGCTGACTATCGACGACCTGGTATCCAGCGATGACGTATTTTTTGCTGCGACGGGAATCACGACTGGCGACCTTTTGCGCGGTGTGGAGTACGAGCCGGGCGGGGCGACGAGCGAGTCGCTGGTCATGCGGTCACGCTCGGGCACGATCCGGCGGATCGATACGCAGCACCGGTGGGGGAAGCTCCAGCAGATTACGGGAGAACGGTACGTGGCCGAGCAGCGGGCCTGACGTACCACACGCCCAGGCAGTTACCACTCACGAGCCCGGGGGACCGGGCTCGTCTTCTGTGCCGTTGAAAAAGGCGTCGAAGTGCATCCAGAGCAGGCGCGAATAGCGGAACATGACCGGGAACCCAAGCGCAAGCAAGGCAAGCACGACGCCCATGATCCAGGCGAATGACGCCCCGGCGATGAGCATGACGAACCAGACGGGGAGCACGATGGCGAAGCCAATCATGTAGCTCGCATACATGGCGCCGGTGAAGTAGCCGGGTTCACGTTCGAAGCGCCAGCCGCAGACGGGGCAGGTATCGTTCATGCTGAGGATACGAGCAAAGACGGGGCCACGGAGGCAGCGGGGGCACCGTTGCATGAGCACCGCCCGGGTGCGCGCAGATAATCGTCTCACGGGTTCGATGGCCGGGAGCTCCGGTAGCAAGGGTTTGTGCGCTAAAGGCGCGATTCAGACCTTCACAGGATAGGCCAATGGCTCGCTGGCCAACCGCAGACCGAGCGACTCGCCGGGGGCGTAGCCGGCGCCGTGCATGACGCGGACGCGGACCATATCCCCGTTACCCAGGCGCATGAGCAGGACCTGGTCGTGGCCGTAGTATTCGTTGGCGATGACTTCGCCCTGCATGGGCGAAGCGGGATCGACCACCAGGTCTTCGGGGCGGACCATGACTTCGACTGCGCCCTCGGCTTCACCGCGGACGGGGATCGTGCCAAGGGCACATTCCGCAGCGGAGCCTTGCTTGTCGGCACGGATGAAGTTGGCATCGCCCAGGAAGGCTGCGACGCGGCGGTCGGCAGGATGGAGATAGAGCTCGGGCGCAGCGCCGACCTGGAGGATGCGGCCGTCGAGCATCACGCCGACCAGGCCGGGAAGGCTGAAGGCTTCGTCCTGGTCGTGGGTGACGACGATGGCGGTGGCGTTGCATTCGCGAAGGATCCGCCAGACGTCGCTGCGGACGCGCGCGCGGAGTGACGGGTCCAGATTGGAGAAGGGCTCATCGAGCAGCACCAGGTCGGGCTCGGCCGCGAGGGTGCGGGCGAGGGCAACGCGCTGCTGCTGGCCGCCTGAGAGCTCATGGGGCATGCGCTTGCCGAGGCCTCCGAGGCCGACCAGGTCGAGCATTTCGCCGATGCGGCGCTTCTTATCGACGCCACGCGGCACGCCGAAGGCGACGTTCGCCTGGACATTGAGATGCGGGAAGAGCGCGTAGTCCTGGAAAACGAGGCCAACGCGGCGCTTCTCAGGAGGCAGGGATGAGCGCGGTGAGCTGAGCAGCCGGCCGCCCAGGCTGATTGACCCTTCGTCGACGCGTTCGAAGCCGGCGACGAGGCGGAGGAGGGTGGTCTTGCCGCAGCCACTGGGGCCGACAAGCGCGAGGATGGCGCCGGGGTCGAGCTGCAGGTCGGTGCCATCGACAGCGGCGACGCTGCCGAAGGATTTGCGAACGCCAGCGACGTCCAGGAAGGCCTCGGTCATGCGGGAGTCCTTTCACGAATAGCCATGATGACCATGGGCACGGCGGATATGAGCACCAGCACCGAAGCCGCGAAGGCCGCGCGTGTGAAGTACGCCTCGGAGCTCAGAGACCAGACCTGCACCGCCAAAGTATCAAAGCCTATCGGGCTAAGGAGAAGTGTGGCGGGCAGTTCTTTGATGACGGTGAGGAAGACCAGTGCACCAGCGGCGGACATTCCCGGGAGCAACTGCGGCAGGGTGACGCGGAAGAAGACGTACACGGGCGAGCGGCCAAGGCTACGGCCTGCCTCTTCGGTGCGAGGGTTTATCTGGAGGAAGCCAGCGCGGGTGGTGCCGAGCGCCTGGGGCAGAAAGAGGACCATGTAGGCGAAGACCAGCAGCGGGAGGGTCTGATAGAGGACTGGCGCGTAGTTGGCGCCGAAGAATACGAGCGCGAGGGCGATGACGATGCCGGGCAACGCGTAGCCCGAGTAGGAGACGCGCTCGATTATCGCGGAAAATGCGCCGGGGCGGCGCACCGCAAGGTAGGAGACGGGGAGTGCGGCGGCAACGGTGACGACAGCGGCGAATCCGGCGACATAGGCGGAGTTGATGCTGGCGGAGCGGATGGCCTGGACGGATTCGCCCTGGGAGAGCCCCTGGGAGACCTGCCAGCCGAGGATGCCGATCGGCAGCACGAGCGCGAGGCCGACGATTGTCGAAACGTAAACGAGGCCGGCCCACTTCCAGCGGCCGAGGCGGATGCGAACGGGCCGCCGGGCCGCGGCGACCGCGTGATAACGGGCACGACCGCGCGTGAAACCTTCGGCCACGACGATGACGAGCGCGACCATGACGAGGAGCATGGCCAGGGAAGCGGCGGCGTCACGATCGAGCGTCCCACGGTACTGGACGTAGATCTGCTGGCTGAGGGAGGGGAAGTTCATGATGGAGACGGCGCCGAAGTCGCTGAGCACGTAGAGCGCGACGAGCAGGGCGCCGGCCACGGCAGCGGGGCGGAGCTGGGGCAGGATGACGCGGACGAAGGTCACCAGGTTGGACTTTCCGAGGCTCCGGGCCGCTTCTTCGAGGGAGCGGTCCATGGACATGAGGGCGGCGCGCACGGGGAGGAGGACATAGGGGAAGGTGAAGAGGGTGAGGGCGAGCCATGCGCCCCAGAAGCCATAGATGTCGGGGAGGCGGTCGACGCCGAGAGGTTCGAGCCATCCCTGGAGGACGCCGCGGGGGCCCAGGAAGATGACGAGCGTCATGGCGGCGACGTAGGAGGGAATGGCAAGGGGGAGCGAGAGCAACACGAACCAGAGGCGGGCGAAAGGCAAGTCGGTGCGGGTAGTGAGCCAGGCGGCGGGGACGGCGATGCCGAGAGCGCCAAGGGAGGCCGCACCGGCGAGCATGACCGTGTTGCCGAGCGCTGAGATGGCTCGGCTGCCGGTCATGACATCGATGGAGGCGCCGAAGTCCTGGGAGACACGAAGCAGGAGATAGATTGCGGGCAACAGCATAGCGGCGGCCACCGCCAGGGCAACGAGGCCGATGGCGATGGCCGGAGCGTCAAACGCAGCGTACCGGGGTACCCGCACAGTCACAGCTAAGGCAGGACTCCTGTTGATTGCAGTAGTTCGATGGTGCCGCGGAGGTCACCCAGGTCGGTGAGGTCGATGCGCACCGGCTCGAGTTCAGCGAGAGGCGGGACATCGAAGCTGACGTTGACGTTTGGGGCGAGCGGGAACTCGAAGGTTTCCTGGGCGAAGTAGTCCTGGGCGTCCTGCTGGAGCATGTATTCAATGAAGCGCTGGGCGGCGGGTTCATTGCGTGTGGTGGTGAGGACGCCAGCGCCGGCGACGTTCATGAGGCCGCCGATGTCGCCATTGTCGAAGTAGAAGTTGCGCGCACCGAAGCCTTCGCCGCGTTCGGCCAGGAAGCGGAAGAGGTAGTAGTGATTGGCGAAGCCGACTTCGACCTCGCCGGCGGCGACGGCCTCGACGATGGAGGTGTTGTTGGGGTATTCGCGGGCGCCGTTGGCGGCAATGTCTTCGAGCCATTCGCGGGTGGCGTCTTCGCCGTGGACGACGCGCATGCCGGTCACGAAGGACTGGAAGGAGGCGTTGGTGGGCGCCCAGCCGATCCGGCCGCTCCACTGCGGGTCGGTGTAATCGAAGATGGAATCGGGGAGGGTATCCGGGTCAATAGCATCGGTGTTGTAGACGACCACGCGGGCGCGGCCGGAGAGCCCGACCCAGTCGCCGTCGTCGGCGCGGTACTGCGCCGGGACGAGGCCAAGGATGTCTTCGGGGAGCGGGAGGAAGAGGCCCTCAGCAGCGAGCAGGCCCAAGGAGCCAGCGTCCTGGCCAATATAGAGGTCGGCCGGGGAATTGGACCCTTCTTCGAGCAGCGTGGCCGCGAGTTCGGGCGTGCCGCCATAGCGGACGCGCACGTCGATGCCGGTTTCTTGCTCAAACTGTTCGATGATCGGGCCGATGAGCGCTTCAGCGCGGCCCGAGTAAACGGTGATGCTTCCCGAGGCGCTACCGCGATCCTCCGGTTCGGCGGCGGGAGTTTGGTTCGCCGCCTCTGTCGGGGCCTCTGGCTGACCGTTATCGCCGTTGGCGTCGCCGTTGTCTCCACCGCACGCCACGGCGACCAATGCGAGCGCACCCAGGATGGCCAGGATGAATATCCCGGATAAGCGTGCCTGATGCTTCAAAGTAGCCTACCTCTAAGTGCTTGAGTAAGTATAAGCTCCACAGGAAAATTAGGGCAACCTAATTCCAGTCGTCGCTTTACCTTACTTGAGGCAGGCTATTACCAGCGATCAACGAGGCCGCGGGCGCCGCGGCGGAACTCGGCGAGGCGGCGTGGCACCGAGGGATCGACACCGGGCGGAAGGTTGTCGGCGGGGAACCAGCGCGCCTCGGCGATCTCGTGGTCGGGTTCGCCGACGGTGGGTCCCGGACGGGCGATGAACACCATGACGTGATCGGTCAGGTTGCGAGCGAGGCTGGTGTAGACGCCCAGGAGTTCGAGGACGTGGAGTTCGAGGCCGGTTTCCTCGCGGGCTTCTCGGCGGGCGCCGTCTTCGACGGTTTCGCCGCGGGCAAGGATGCCACCGGGCAGGAACCAGCCCCGGCGGTAGGTGTGACGGACCAGCATGACCTGTCCGTCGTCGATGATAAGCACGCGGACACCGGCCAGGACGGGCCGCCAGATCCACCACCAGAGGCGCAGGAGGCGGAAGCTGAGCCGCGGCCCAAGCATGAGGGCGACGCGTTCGTGGAACATGGTCAGGGCCTGGCGCCGGGGCATTCCGGGCGCAGCGCGCAGTCGCCGCAGCGGGGATCGCGTTTGCGGCAGAGGTGCTTGGCGTGCAGGACGATCAGGGCACGAAAACGTGCACGGAGGTCGCGGTCCGGTGGCACGCACTCGTCGAAGTACTGCTGCCACTGATCGTAGGACGTTGTTTCGACGGGCCCGATGCCAAGGCGGCCGAAGACGCGGAGGGTGTAGGCATCGATGGGGAACACAGATTGGCGGGCAGCGAAGAGGATGATGCCGTCGGCGGTTTCGGGGCCGATGCCCCAGGTCGCGAGGAGTTTTGCACGGAGCTCGTCGGCGGGGAGAGACAGCAGGGCGTCGATTGAGCCGTGGGCGGCAATGAGGTCGAGGAAGGAGCGGAGCTTGCGGGCTTTCTGACGGTACTGGCCACTGGGCCGCACGAGCGCTTCGAGTTCGTCCTGGTTAAGGGCAGCCATGGCTGCGGGTGTGAGTGCGCCGGCGGAGCGGAGCGATTCGAGGGCGCGCTCGACATTGGTCCAGGAGGTGTTCTGGACGAGGATTGCGCCTATGGCGACTTCGAAGGGGTCGGCGTCGGGCCACCAGTGCCAGCCGCGCCAGGCGTGCATGGTATCGAGGCGGCGATAGACGCATTCGAGCCGAGGCCACTCTGCAGCGGGATGAATCTGGGCCGGGACCGGGGAGGTCACGGCTGAGTTCGCTGCTCCCCTTCGTCGAAGCGCTTCTCCATCCAACCGAGCAGCACCGCGAAGGCGAGGCCAACGATGGCAGCGATGCCCATGCCAATGAGGACATCGTTTGCCTCGAAGCGGATAAAGAGATAGATGACGAAGGCCACAACGAAGCCCACGAGGAAGTACAGTGCCTCACGGCGAAAGAATGCCCACATGCACAGACTATGGGGCCGGGCGGGCTGCTTTGTAAAGAAGCAAATCAGTGGGGCAGCGGAACGTAGCGGGCGTGGAGCGCGGCAAGCTCATCGACGATGGCAGGAAAGCTGTTGTGAATGGCGTCGGTCGCCTGCGATACGAGCTCGATGTCACGGTTGCTGAGGCTGCCGGCGCTGGCCAGGCTGTCGAATTCGTCGCGGTCTTCTTCGAGCAGGATGTCGCCGGGCAGGACCCACCAATCGAGGACGAGGTCGCGGAAGCTGACCTCCTTGATGGTGATCTGGACATCGGCGACGGCGTCGAAGCGGTGGGCGAGGATGGCGCCGGTGGAGGAGACCAGGCGGTAGGCGTTGTAGGGCCGGTCTTCCCAGAAGAATCCATAGGAGCGCGTGCCGCTGGGGATGGGCACCGGCATGTGGAAGCCGCCGGCCTGGGCCAAGGTGAAAAGCACCAGGGCGAACCCGTCACCGGCGGCCAGGAGGTCGCACTTGAAGCTGGCGACGGCGCCGTCGGGTTTGCGTTTACGCTCGACGACAGGGGTGCCAGGGGGAAAGACGCGCACGCCCGGAGTATCCTGTCGAGACATCACATTACCCATTGAGGAGGAGGCCATGGCCAACCTGGACTTCAAGAACATCATCTATGAAAAGCGCGATGCGATCGCGGTGGTGACAATCAACCGCGAAGCGAGCCTGAATGCGCTGGATGCGTTCACATCGAGCGAGCTGTACCGGGCATGGGAAGACTTTCGAGACGACGACAATTTGCGGGTAGCGATCCTGACCGGCACAGGCCAGAAGTCGTTTTCGACGGGGATGGACCTGGTGGCGACCGCCAGCGGCGAGAGCCAGTTCGACGGGCGGCCGGTGCCGTTCGGTGGCTTCACCAAGCGGCTGCCTATCTACAAGCCGATCATTGCGGCGATCAACGGCTTCTGCCTGGCCGGGGGGCTGGAGCTGGCGCTGA
>SLAK01000412.1 GCA_007126855.1 Dehalococcoidia bacterium
ATTCTCGAGCGCGCGAATCAGGCGCTCGTGGAGCTGAACCTCGAAGTGTCTCGCGAAAACCAGCAGCTCCAGGTTGTGAACCGGGACCTCACCGAAGTTGCTTCGACCGACAGTCTCACGGGCGTCGCAAACCGCCGCCACTTCGACGAGTTCCTCGGCGCCCAATTCGACATCGCCCGGCGCTACCACACGCCGCTCGCGCTGTTGATGCTGGACATCGACCACTTCAAGCGCATTAACGACTCCTACGGGCACCAGGCGGGCGACCTTGTGCTCCAGAACGTTGCCGCCCGGATGGCGTCGAACCTGCGGAAAGCCGACGTCGTCGCCCGCTACGGCGGCGAGGAATTCGCCATCGTGCTCCCTGCGACCGACATTTCCGGCGCCGCGGAGGTCGCCGAGCGCATCCGCCAGGTCGTATCCGAACGCGGGGTGCCCCTGCCGGGCGGCCCGCTCGCGTCAGTGACCATCAGCGCCGGGGCGGCAGAGGTCCAGCCAAATCACCACTCGCCCGCCGACCTCATCGCTTCCGCCGACCGCGCGCTCTACGAAGCCAAGGCCCGCGGGCGAAACCGCACCTATGTCGCCTGGTCCGAGCCGAAAGCCGCATAAGGAATACAATTCGGCTTTCGCGACCGCAATGCACTTCGCGGTACAATGCTTTCCTGCCTAGAGGCGGAGGTTGCCCCGTGACGACTGCGAGCCAGAGACCACAGCAAGCGGAGAACAACAATGCGATCCCGGCGCATATGGGCGAACTCGATGCGGCCTGGCTCACAGCGCAATTGCGCTCCTGCCGGGCAATCGACGAAGCAAACTACGTCGAGCAGTTCGAAATCGACCCGCTGGGCGACGGTGAAGGCTTCATTGGCGAGCTTGGCCGCATACGCCTCTCCTACGCGAGTGAAGCCCCGCGCGCTCCAGCCTCGGTGATCGCCAAGACGCCATCCCGCATCCTCCAGAATCGCGGTCTGGGCGTGATGATGGGCGCCTACGAAAACGAGATCCGCTTCTATAGCGAACTTGCCGCCCATGTCGGTGTGCGCGTGCCGGAATGCTATGCGGCCGTCGCGACACCTGAACCGCGGTCAGCCGCCATCGCGAACCGCATCGTGAGCCGCCTGCCGGGGGGCCTTGCCCTGCGCGCGCTGGGGCCGCTCACCCGCGCTGCCGCGAAAACGCCGCGGCGCTTTGGGCTGCTCATTGAAGACCTTGATGGCCTGGCCGTCGGTGACCAGGTCGCCGGCGCCGACGTTGAGACTGCATCGATCGCGCTGCGCCACCTGGCACGGCTCCACGCGAACACCTGGGAAAGCCAGCTGCTGGACCAGCCCTGGCTGCGCGCCGCCGACAACAACGCTGCATTCACGCAGGCGCTATTCCGTCGCGCCTGGCCAATCTTCCGGGAGCGCTACGACTCGGTGCTGCCCCCGGAGGTTGTGCGGCTGGGCGAATACCTGCTCGACAACGGCGAAGCCTTGCTGAAGCGCATGGCCCGGGCACCCCGGACACTGAACCATGGCGACTTCCGGCTCGACAACCTGCTTTTCGACCCTGCGGACCGCGACCAGGTGACCATCATCGACTGGCAGGTCATCACGGCGGGCAACCCCATGCCGGATGTCTCCTACTTCCTCCGGACGAACCTCTTGCCCGAGGTGGCCGACAGGGTGGAACAGGATCTTCTGCGCGCTTACCACGAAGGCCTGGCCGAACACGGCGTGAAAGACTACAGCCTTGAGGCGGCGCTTGCCGACTACCGCCTGGCGCTCGCATGGCTGCTGCACCGCGGCGCGCTCCTGGTCGGATTGCTGGATATGTCGCACGACCGTGGGCAGGCCATCGTCGATCGCGCGATCGAACGCTCAGTACCGGCAGTGGCGACCGTCACTCCGCAAGAGCTCAGAGCTGCCGGCATCTAACTCCTCCCGTGCCCTCGCCTTTGCTGCCGCCCTCTGCCCGGCATAGGCCCCGGAGTTGCCCATCAGCATGCGGCAGTACCGCGTCGATACTGGCACGGTTAACGCCCCCGATAGGGGTAAAGAAGCCGTACCCCTCTGACGCAGTATTGACCCGCTACCGTAGACTGCAATGGGCGTCCGGGGAGCAACTGCTGGCGGCGGAAAAACCGATGGCCTTTCGTACATACGAGGTGCGTGAGGGGGTGTGGTATTGGCAGTCGAACCACCGGGACGCGGGGAGCTTCCCCGGCCGCCAGAGGGGTGGTGGGAAGAGGTCCTGGCACTGACACCGGATGCAGTCTTCACACTAAGCCTGGAAGGCACGATCACAAGCTGGAATCCCGGAGCTGAACGGCTCTGGGGCTTCGCGTCAAAAGAAGTGCTCGGCAACGACCTGCGCATGCTTGGGCCAAATGAACGCTTCAAGGAAGTGCAAGAGATCCTGGCTCGTGTCGGCGCTGGCAAGACCGTTGCGCCGCTGGAGACGCGATGGCGGCGGCGCGACGGCGCCCCTATTGACGTCTCCATCTCGGTCACGCCGCTGCAGACCGACGCGGGGACGGTGGACGGGGCAGCCGCTATCGCCCGCGACATCTCCGATCGAAAGCGCTTCGAAGAGCTGCTCGCCCGCGAGGTAGCGGCCCGAGAGTCCTATGAACAGCAGCTCATCGACCTGAACCGGCAACTTCGGGACCGGCTCACCGTGGTTGAAACATTGCTCGAGGTGCTGCCGGTGGGCATCGGTATCGCCTACGATCGCAACTGTACCCGCGTGCGAGTGAACGACACGCTTGCCGCCATGCTGCACCTGGAGCCCGGCACGCTTGTCGTCAAGGAAGGGTTTCCCGCAGACGACGCGCCGTTCGCACTGTACAAAGGGGGGAAGCCGCTGCCACGCGAAGGCCACCCGCTGCAACGCGCGGCCAGGACAGGCCGGCCCGCGGCGAACGTGGAACTGGAGCTTCGGTACCCGGGGCGGGAGCCACGATACATACTGTGCTTCGCCGCCCCGCTGCTGGACGATAGCGGCGAGCCCGGCGGGGCGATCTGCGCGTGTATCGACCTCACCGAACAGCACGAAGCCGAAGTGCAGCTCCAGCAGGCAAACGCCATTAAAGACGATTTCCTGGCGATGGTTTCACACGAGCTTCGGACTCCGCTCACTGTGGTGCTGGGCCTCGCGCGTCTGCTTTCTCGTGACTCGATCTCGATGGAACCCGCGATGCTCAAGGAAACCCTCGCCCAGATGCGGACCGACGCGGAACGGCTTGCGAACGTCATCGAAAACATGCTCATCCTTGCACGGCTGGACCACGAACGTGCTGACCTTGAACCGTTACGCGTTAGCCGTGTCATTGAACGGGCGATCGCCGAGCATCGTATGCGTTTCCCGCAGCGTGAAGTTGAGTCGGACTTGAATAGTGTCAGCTTTGTGGAAGGACACGCAGGCTGGTTGGAACAAATTGTGAGCAACCTGCTTACCAACGCTGAAAAATACAGCCCGCCAGATGAGCCGGTGGAGATTACACTCAGCGATCATGGAGACACGGTGCAAATTTGCGTCGGCGATCATGGCCCGGGCATCAATCCCGTCGATGCAGAGGATTTATTCGAGCCATTCTATCGTTCCCAACATGCGATCGACGCCATGATTCCCGGCCTGGGCCTGGGGTTAACCGTCGGTAAACGACTCACAGAACTCCAGGGTGGCACGATCGAGGTACGACGGCGTGACGGTGGCGGCACCGAATTCATCATCACCCTTCCCGCCATTGGGTACGATATGTAGCGTACTCCCAACGCCGGTTGAATCGGTTAGAATGGTTTTTCGCGGCCGGCCACCCGGCCCGCACCGTGACACAATATCGGTCGCCTTTCTCATCGCCCCCGTGGGAAGGTCGGAGGAGGTAGAACGTATGGCGACGGAACCATTGGTCCTGGCCATCGACGACGAGCCCGGCGTGCTGCGCCTTATTAAACTCGAACTCGGCGCGCTTTCCTTTCGCGTCATCACCACATCAGACCCCCAGGATGCCCTGGAAATCCTCGAAGAACAGCGGCCCGATGTCATTCTGCTCGACGTCCTCATGCCGCAGATGAACGGCCTCGAGCTGCTCCGCGAAATCCGCGAGCGCAGGGACACGCCGGTCATCTTCGTTTCCGCAAAGGACCGCGACATCGACAAAGTGCGCGGGCTCGAACTTGGCGGCGACGATTACCTCGTGAAGCCCTTCAGCGCTGATGAGCTCTCCGCCCGCATCCGCGCAGTGCTCCGCCGGCATGTAGGCGTGGGGACAAGCAGCAAGCCCGTCCATGCCGACGGCCTGGAGATAGACTTCGACCGCCGCACCGTCCATCGCGACGGCGAAAACATCGGGCTAACGCGCACAGAGTGGATGTTGCTGCAGTTCCTTGCCTCCAAGCCCGGCAAGGTGCTGCTCAATGCAGAGCTCCTGTCCCACGTCTGGGGACCTGAATACCGGGACGATGTGCAGTACCTGCGCGTGTGGATCTCGCGGCTACGCAAGAAGATCGAGCGAGACCCGGCGAACCCGGTGATCATCAAGACCATGCCGGGAATCGGCTATCAGTTCCTGGCAGACGAGGTGGCCGAAGCCACCGCGTAGCGGCCTGCGACGCTCAATCCTCGGCGGGGCTGCACCGGCTTCCGAGTGCGAACCCGCCTTGCACGTCGCCGACGACAACCTGCGGCGCGGCCGGCTCTTCTTCGATTGCGCGGCGGATGCGCTCTACCCAGACGCCCAGCATTTCACGGTCGTCCTCAAAGCCGGGCCCCCAGACACCCCGGAGGATCTTTTCGCTCGATACCGCCTCCCCATCCGCCATTGCCAGGACCTCGAGGAGGCGCCATTCAGGGTGGGTGAAGCGCACCCGCCTTTTGCCCACCAGGCACCTGCGGCGTGCGAAGTTGATGCGTACGTTCCCCATCCTGACAACCGGCGGCGCTCCTGCAGCAGGCCTGGACTGCCGGATGAGGGTCTGTGCACGCCCTGCGATCACCGAAGCGTCCACCGGCAGGATCACGTAGTCGTCAACATCGAAGCTCCAGAGCGCTGCTCGCTCCATGCCCTCGGCGACCAGCAGCAGCAGCGGCACCCGCCGGTTGTTGTCCAGCATGCGCAACTGCTCCAGGTCGCCCGAGACGTACCCGGGCGCCAGTGACTGGGAGTCAATCAAGACGACGTTGGGTTCGAAATCCGCGATGGCTTGCAGAGCCTCCTCGACACCGGGGACATCACAGACGGTCATGCCCGCAGGGGAAAAGGCGAGACGCAGGAGCTGAACAAGCCCGCGTTCGCGCGTGATGACGAGGACACACGGTGACTTGAACTCCGGCACACGTTCTCCGAGCGGCTGTATTGCTAACCTCAGCACCGGCATAGCATCTTGTGGCTCTTTAGCCTCCGCGGAGGCTAACAAAGCGAGCACGGTCCGGGGCGCTTTTCGTATTGCAGTTGCCTATCAACTCCCGGCCGGTCTCACGCCGGTGCGCCGTCGCCGTCAATGAAGGGTGCGATGGGAATGTTATGCAAGCTCGCCGGCGTGTAACCGCTGCGCCTGTGGCGCACCTCTACGATGGTCGCATGCACCGGGCGAGCAGACATGTTCATGAGGTATCGCGCCTCCGACCGTCGCAGCACCGGCTCTGGAGCGTCGCCGAGAATCACCCGCGCACGATCGCCGTCACGCTCACGGTGGTGGTTGCTATTGCCATGATTATCGGGGCCACCTGATCGCTCACAGGATTCGGCGGGCGAGATCGAAACGCATAGAGCGTCTTCGCTTCAACGCCGCCGTTTGCTCACGCGCTGACGTCGTCGCCCAGAACAGCAACTGTCACCGAACACCAGTCCTCCAGCAACGCAACCCGGCATAGCGCCCTGGTCACCCACCAGTCACACCCAGCAGGAAGGAACACCACATGCCCAGTGACGAGCGTATGCGCGTCTTCGAGCACCTCGCCGAGACCTATACCGAGCAGACCCACACGTCAGGCGAAACCACCTGGTATGTCGACATGCGAACCCGGCAAGTTGTCCGGCGAACCGTCGACGGGCGACACGGCCGCCGCAGCTCGGGCCGGACCACCAGCATCAACTCCGCCAACATGAACAACGAAGGCTGAAGCACCGGCCGCCCGGACATGACTACCTGGCGCGTCACCGGCGCGCCGCCAGTCAGCGATCGCGGGCGACCTTAGTTTGCCACGCGATATGCGAGCGAGGTGCACGGTTCCAGACCGAGCCGGTGGATCCAGAGTTGGCCAATCCACCCCCGGGTGGAATATGCGGCCTCCCGCATGTCCGGATAGGCTCGATCGTGGAGCTCCAGCAGCGGCGTCCCATGATCCGCGGGCATGGCAGCCGCCGCCCGCCCCACAAGCTGCCACTGGAGCTGGCAGCGCCCCAGCGCATCGAGCAAACACCGCGCCGCGCCAATCTCAGCATCCTGGTGCGGAGCAGTCGAACCCAGCACCAGCATTCGCCGGACGAGGGCCGCACCATGGGCGTAAATAATTTCGCGCCCGGGCGTCCGATCGTGCGGGTTGATATCCAGCTCGAGCAGCTTCTCTTCCAGGTGGCGGCTATGGCCGGCGACACGAGCTCGAGCTTCGCGCCACTCGTCCCGTAGCTCGGTAAGCGTGGCCTGGGCAACCGCGGCATCGTAGGCCTGGACGACCCAGTCCGTCTCTTCAAGAGTTTGCAGCAAGAGGTCTTGCAGGTGGTGGGGATTCAATTGCAGCTCCGCGACACAGATACGCCCTCGTTATGTTTTGATGGTTTACAACCGCCCGCCCCTTCGTCTGTACCCTTTCGTACACATCGCAACATTTTGAGTGAGGGGAACGTTGCACAACGAAGCGATCGAACCCGGGCCCCCTGCCGCCGGGGAGTGCCCAAACAGCGCGTTACACTATCCCCATGCCACCCGTGACTCTGCCTTCAGACCTGGACCACCACTACCCGACCGTCAACGGCATCCGCATGCACTACGTCAGCGCCGGGACGGGCGACACTGTCTTGCTGCTGCATGGCTTCCCGGAGTTCTGGTATTCCTGGCGCCACCAGATCGCTGCGCTGGCGCCTCATTACCGCGTGATAGCGCCGGACCTTCGCGGGTACAACGAAACTGAGAATACCGGCCCTTACGACACCGGAACCCTGCAGCAGGACGTGCTCTCGCTCATCGAGCACGTCGGCGCGGACCGTGTCCACCTGGTGGGACATGACTGGGGGGCCGTGATCGCCTGGCTCCTGGGGATGAACCATCCGGAGGCGCTGCGGACCCTGTCCATCTGCAACGTGCCCCACCCTGCATTGTTCATGAAGGGCATCCGCAACCCGCGGCAGCTGCTCCGAAGCTGGTACATCGGCGCCTTCCAGGTGCCGCTCCTCCCGGAGCGGGCCATTGCCATCCGCAATTACCACATCCTGGCCCGCACGCTCATCCGCGACTGCCGCCCCGGGACCTTCACCCGCGACGACATCAAGATGTTCCTGCAGGCGTGGCGTCGCCAGGGCCTGGGCGGCGGCATCAACTGGTACCGGGCTCTCTTGCGCAGCCCGCAGCGCCTGCCCGACCCCGTACCGATCATCGAAACACCAACGCTCTTCATCTGGGGCGAGCAAGACATCGCCCTCCGCAAGGAACTGACCTACGGCACCGAAGACTACGTGCGCGATTTGCGCATGGAGTATCTGCCGGAGGCGAGCCACTGGGTCCAGCAGGAGGAGCCGGAGCGGGTGAACGCACTGTTGCTGGAGCACCTGGGCGCAGCCACGGCAACGCCACATGCCTGACGGGCGCC
>SLAK01000453.1 GCA_007126855.1 Dehalococcoidia bacterium
GTGATCGTGATGGTGAACGTGGCGGTGTACGTGCGGGTGCCGTGAGGGGGCGGGGCTCACATGCCGGGGCGTCACGCTGCGGGATGACGAACCCTCACCCGCGAAGCGGTCGAGTTGGGGATTCGTGGCGAGCGCGGTAGACCTGGTCGATCAGCGCATCGGTGTCCATGTCGCTCCACCCGCCGGCGGCGCGGATGGCGCGGTCGATGCCTTCTCGTGTGGGCGGTGCCGGTGGAGCTTTGTCCCGGTCGTCCATGGGTGCCCGCTCCGGTGTCTTCTAAAGCGAGTTGAAGACGGAATCGGCCTCGCTCTCCCAGTCCTCGCTGAATGCGGAGTTAGCGAGCTTGGCGAAACGTTCGTCGGCATCATCAATGTTGAGAACGAGGGCAACGGGTCTGCCATCGCGCTCCAGAACCCTCGGCTCTTTATCGGCGCATACTTCGTTGGCCAGCGCTGAAAGGTCGGTGCCTTCGCGCAGCGGGATCGGCTTTAGCTTCGCTTCCATGCGTCAACCCCTCCTTGTCGCGAGGGCGGAGCGCCCTCGCCATCATCGTACCAGCAGAGCTTGGGAATACCTGAGAACGCGTCGATCCCCGGGCGGTCCTCCGAGGATCGACGCTACGTGTTTACTCCTCTTCGTAATACTCCATGCCCAGGTGGGTGATCTGTTCTTCGCCCATGAGGTAGCGGAGGGTGTTCTTGAGCTTGGTTTGCTGGATGAAGAGGTCGTGTTCGGGGTAGAGCTCGGGGGCGTGCTGGGGGCTCTTGAAGTAGAAGGAGAGCCACTCCTGGATGCCTTTCATGCCGGCCCGCTGGGCCAGGTCGAGGAAGAGGGCCAGGTCAAGCACGATGGGTGCGGCGAGGATGGAGTCGCGGCAGAGGAAGTCGATCTTGATCTGCATCGGATAGCCGAGCCACCCGAAGATGTCGATGTTGTCCCAGCCTTCCTTGTTGTCGCCGCGAGGCGGGTAGTAGTTGATGCGGACCTTGTGGTAGATGTCGCCGTAGAGTTCGGGGTACATGTCGGGCTGGAGGATGTATTCGAGGACGCCGAGCTTGGATTCTTCCTTGGTCTTGAAGCTTTCGGGGTCGTCGAGGACTTCGCCGTCGCGGTTGCCCAGGATGTTGGTGGAGTACCAGCCGTGGACGCCGAGCATGCGCGCCTTGAACATGGGCGCGATGACAGTCTTGAGGAGGGTCTGGCCGGTCTTGAAGTCCTTGCCGCAGAGGGGGACGTTGCGGTCGTTGGCGAGCTTGACGAGGGCGGGGATATCGACGGTGAGGTTTGGGGCTCCGTTGGCGAAGGGGACGCCTTCCATGATGGCGGCATAGGCATAGAGCATGGAGGGGGCGATGTTGACGTCGTTGGCTTCGAGGGCGGCTTCGAAGTTCTCCAGGTTCTGGTGGACTTCGAGGTGTTCCATGAAGATCTCGGTGGAGGCGCACCAGACCATGACGAGGCGGTCGCAGTTGTTGGCGGCCTTGAAGTCGCGGATGTCCTGGCGGAGGGCTTCGACGAGTTCCATCTTGTTGCGCGTCGGCTTCACATTGTCGCCGTGGAGACGGTGGACGTAGTAGGAGTCGAAGGCGGCGGGCATGGGCTTGATGGCCTTGAGGGCATCGGCGATGGGCTCGATGTGCTCGTGGCGGTCGAGGACGCCGCACTTGATGGCGGATTCGTAGGCGTCGTCGGCGATGGGGTCCCAGGCGCCGAAGACAAGGTTCTCCAGGCTGGCGAGCGGGACGAAGTCTTTAATGAGCGGGGCGCGGCCTTCGGTGCGCTTGCCCAGGCGGATGGTGCCCATTTCGGTGAGCGAGCCGATGGGGCGACCGAGGCCGCGGCGGGTGGCTTCGACGCCGGCGACGAAGGTGGATGCGACGGCACCGAGGCCGACGAGCAGGACGCCAAGGCGGCCGTCGGGTGGCGCGATTTCAGCGGGCTGGGTGGCGACGAAGTCTTTTGCTTCCAAGATGATTCCTCGTTCTCGGGCCAGGGTCATGAGGACGCGGTGCCATTGCGCGGGGATGCGGCCAGTGCGAGCCCAGTGCTGGATGGTGCTCTGGCGGCGGCCGAGTGCGTTGGCGAGGGCGGTCTGGCCGCCGAAGCGGCTGATGATGCGTTCTGCCGCGTTCACGCAGACTCCTGAGCCTGTAGGCTGGGCCTCACGCTAACGAAATTTTCGTTGCCCGTCAAAGGGTATTCAGGCGCCCCGGTTAAGCCGGAGCAAAAGGTCGCCTTCCTCCACTCTGTCGCCGGGGTTCACAAGGATTTCGGCGACTTGGCCGGCGCCGGGGCTTTCGACGGGGATTTCCATCTTCATGGACTCGACGACGAGCAGTTCGGCGCCTTCGGTGACGTCTTCGCCGACGTTGACGAGCACTTCGAGGACGGAGCCGCGCATGGGCGCGGGGACATCGAGAAGGGACATGCTTCACTCCCGGTGTGACTGGGCGGAGTCTACCCCGGGTTTGTCTTGCAGCGAACCGAACAGCCGGCGCCGGGAGGGGCTATGCTCGAAGTGCACTCACTATAAGGAGCCTTCCATGCGTGTCGCGGTCATCGGGGCGAGCGGGTATATCGGCAGCCACCTGGTGCCGATGCTGGTGGATGCGGGGCACGAGGTGGTGGCCTGCGCGCGGCACCTCGATGTGCTGGAGGGGCGTGGCTGGAGCGGGGTGGAGTTGCGAACCGTCGATCTGCTGAAGGCGGATACCATCCCGGCGCCGCTGGAAGGTTGCGAGGCCGCGTATTACCTGGTGCATTCGATGGGCACGGCGGGCGATTTCGTGAAACGCGACCGGACAGCCGCGCGGAACTTCGCACGCGCTGCCGAGAAGGCAGGACTGCAGCGCATCATCTACCTGGGCGGGATGGTCCCGAAAGGACGCATTTCGCGCCACCTGCGTTCGCGCGCCGAAACCGGCGAGGAGCTTCGCCGGGGCAGTGTGCCGGTGACAGAATTGCGGGCGGGCATCATCGTGGGCCCGGGATCGGCGGGCTTCGAGATCATCCGGGACCTGGTGAACAACCTGCCGATCATGGTGGTGCCGCGGTGGGTGCAATCGGCGACGCCACCGATCGCGCTGCAGGATGTGCTCCGCTACCTGGTGGGGTGTCTCGACGCGGAAGAGACCACCGGCGAGACCTTCGATGTCGCCGGAAGTGACATCCTTCGATACGCGGACCTGATGCGGGAGTTCGGCGAAATTAGCGGCAAGCATCCCCGCATGATCGAGGTGCCGGTGTTGACGCCACGGCTGTCGTCGTACTGGCTGGGGCTGGTGACGAGCGTGCCCGCGAGCGTGGCCCGGCCGCTGGTTGACGGGCTGCGGGAGGATCTGCTGCCGCGGGACAACCGGATCCAGTCGATCATCCCGATCGATCTGCATTCATACCGGGAGGCCGTGCTGGCCGCGCTGGAGGCGGAACGCACAGAACCGTTGCCGGCGCGCTGGACGGAGGGCGCGCTGCGATTCCGAGGCTACCGGCAGGATGTGGCGTACTACTCGAAAGGCGAGACGACGGTGACTGCGGCTGCCGTGCCCGCGCCGGTGCTGTGGGAAACGGTGGCATCCGTGGGCGGGCGGCGCGGATGGTTCTATGCGAACTGGCTCTGGCGGCTGCGCGGGGCGATGGACCGCGTGGTTGGCGGGCCGGGCATGCGGCGCGGACGCCGCCATCCAATCGACGTGCGTGTGGGGGATGCGATCGATTTCTGGCGTGTGGTCGCAATGGTGCCGGGGCAACGACTAACGCTGATGGCAGAGATGAAGCTGCCAGGCGAGGCCACGCTCGAGTTCGAGGTGAAGGATGGCGGGGATGGCACCTCCTCGCTGGTGACGACATCGCGCTTCAACCCGCGGGGGGTCTTCGGGCTGCTCTACTGGTATGCAGTGACACCGTTTCACGGGCTGATCTTCAAGCACATGCCGGAGGCGATTGTCCGGGAGGCTGAAGCGAAGCTGGAGCAAGTTTCAGATCGGGGGCTAGGAAGGGGCGCGGAAATCGAGTAGGCTATGTCAACGGGCCTCGGGAAGAAGCGGAGGCCCGGAGTTTCAACATGCCCATCGTCGTAGTCGTCGGCGGGCAGTGGGGCGATGAAGGCAAAGGCCGCATCGTCGACCTGCTCGCTCGCAAGGCGCGCGTTGTCGCGCGCTATTCCGCCGGGAACAATGCCGGCCACACCATCATCAACGAAAAAGGCGAGTTCAAGCTGCACCTGGTGCCGGCGGGCATCTTCTATCCAGAGAAGACCTGCCTGATCGGCAACGGCGTCGCCATCGACCCGGAGGTGCTGCTGCAGGAGATCGACCAGCTTGAGGCACGGGGGATCGACACCAGCAAGCTGGTGGTGAGCGACCGCGCGCAAGCGATCATGCCCTGGCACAAAGCACTGGACGCGCTGGAGGAGCAGGCGCGCGGCGCATCGGCGATCGGCACGACGGGGAAGGGTGTCGGTCCCTGCTTTGCCGACAAGGTAGCCCGCCGCGGCATCCGCATCGGCGACCTGCTGCGCCGCGAGGATCTGGCGGAACGTGTCAACCAGACGCTCGAGTACCAGAACCGTGTGATCACACGGGTGTACGACGGGGAACCGATCCGGTTCGAGGAGTGCATGGATCGCTATGTGGACTTCGGCCGCCGGCTGAAGCCGTACATCGGCGACGTGCAATCGGTGATCTTGCAGGCTGAGCGGCGCGGCGAGCACGTGCTGCTGGAAGGCGCGCAGGGCTCGCTGCTGGACCTGGACCACGGAACCTACCCCTACGTAACATCGAGCGTGCCGAGCAGCTCGAGCAGCGGCGCCGGGCTGGGCGTGGGCGTTGGTCCGACGGATATCAGCCGCGTGGTGGGAGTGTTCAAGAGCTACTGCACGCGCGTGGGCAATGGACCATTCCCCACAGAGCTGTTCGACGAGATGGCAACGACGCTCCGCGACCACGGCAAGGAGGACGGACGGGGCGAATACGGCACGACCACGGGGCGTCCGCGGCGGATCGGCTGGCTGGACGCGGTGGCGGCGCGCTACAGCGTCCGTTTCAATGGCCTGTCGGCGGTGGCGCTGACGCGGCTGGACGTGCTCGATGAGCTGCCGAGCATCAAGATCTGCACGGCCTATCAGCTGGACGGAAAGACCATCGACACGATGCCGGCGCGCGAATCGATGCTAAACCGCGTGCGGCCAGTGTATGAAGAGCTCCCCGGCTGGCAGACGCCGACCAAGCACGTCCGCAATTTCGACGACCTGCCGCCACAGGCGCAGACGTTCATCCGGCGTGTGGAAGAGCTGATCGGGTGCCCGGTCGACCTGATCTCGGTGGGACCGGAGCGCGAGCAGGCCATCATCGTCAACCCGATTTTCTAGTGCTGTTCCAGCCTGGATCGTCACGGGCGAGGCTGGCCCTCACCCCCGGCCCCTTCTCTCAACGTGTTGGGAGAAGAGGCGATTCCCACTTCTATCGTCCAGCGGGCTATCGCCGAGTCCTGGTTGGAGCGACACGGGCGACCGTGTCAGCGGTGACGGACCACGCGCCAATGGCGGACGATGCCTGCAATGAGTGATGCGGAAGGGCTGCAGACGCGCGTGGTGCCGGTCGACTCCATGTCCCCGGACCCGGCGGTCATTGCGGAGGCGGCGGCGCTGCTGCAGGCGGGGCGGCTGGTGGCTTTCCCCACCGAGACGGTCTATGGGCTGGGCGCGAATGCCCTGGATCCTGCCGCGGTGCGGCGGATCTTCGTGGCGAAGGATCGCGACCCCGATGACCCGCTGATCGTCCACATCGCGCGTGCGTCAGACGTGGAGATGGTTGCGGCGGATGTGCCGGCGCTGGCACGGGAGCTGGCGGAGCGATTCTGGCCGGGCGGTCTGACGCTGGTGCTGCCGCGCGGAGAGCGTATTGCGCCGGAGGTTTCGGCCGGGCGAAGGACGGTGGCGGTGCGGATGCCTTCGCACCCGGTGGCCAGGGCGCTGATCGAAGCGGCAGGGGTGCCGATCGCGGCGCCGAGCGCGAACCGCTTCATGCGGACATCGGCGACGACGGCGGCGCACGTGCTGGATGACCTGGCCGGCCGGATCGACATGGTGCTCGACGCCGGGCCGGCGACGGCGGGGATCGAATCGACGGTGGTGGAACTTGAGGGGGACCGGGTGACGATCCTTCGGCCGGGAGCGGTTACGCGGGAGATGCTGGAAGAAGCGCTGGGGCGGCCGGTGGATGTGCGGGGCCGCGAAGCGGCGGCGGGGCCGGCTTCGCCGGGGATGCTCGAGCGGCACTATGCGCCGCGGGCGCGGCTGGTATACCTGCCCGGCGTGATGGCGCCGGACGTGGCGGCGCAGGCACGGGAAAGCGCCGCCGCTGGGGTGCGCGTGGGGCTGCTGCTGGCAGACGAGGATGCACCAGGGATCGAAGAAGAGGGCCTGGCGGTGGAGCGGCTGGGACCCGCGAACGACCTGGAACGAGTGGCGGCGCGGCTATTCGCCGCCCTGCGGGCGCTGGACGCAGCGGGGGTGGAGGTGATCTACGCGCGGGGGTTCGCCAGGACGGGGGCAGGGCTGGCGATAGACGATCGGCTGCGCCGGGCTTCGGCAGCGGGGCGAGAGGGCGGTACGGGCCGCGCCGAAAGCGGGTAGACTTACGTCGAGCATGGACCGCCTGGCGCGGCTTCGGCTGCTGGAAACGAAGAAACGCTACGTCTGGAAATACGGCCGGATACCCGGGACGGGTCCGTTACGGCCGCGACGGAGCAAGCTGCTCGACCGGGCGACACCGGGGCTTGCCAGGGTCCGGAGAACGGCGCGGCTCAAGACACTGCATACCTACTAACCCGTAGCGGAGCCGGGCACCGGGTCTCGCCGCGGGCGTGCCGCGGCTAGAAGCGGGCCAGTACATCGCCGCGCCCGCTTTCGGCGATTGCCATCACCTCCGACACCTGCGGCTCGGCTACGCCCAGGTCTATGAGCGTTGCCTTGAAGTGGCCAAGAAACTTGTCGAAGAGACGGTCATCGAGTCCCTTCGCCCGGGCAGAGGCATGGACGGCATTGAGGCCCGGGCCGTCATAGGCTTGCGGGCCGCCAAAGGCCATGGCCAGGAAGACCTTTTGCTTCTCGTTCATGGCCTTGACATCGATGCCATCGAAGAAGGGGGCGAGCTCGGGATCTTTGAGCACGCGGGCGTAAAAGTGGTCGAGCGCTGCGACGATAGCGGGTTCGCCACCGAGCTGTTCGTAGAGTGTCATTTTCCGTGCACCTCACTTTTGAACCTCGCCAGGGAAGTCATCGGGCGGGGCTGCTTGGAGCTCTCCCAAGAATGAAGTATGTCTCCTGTGCTCGCTCATGCTGCACGAAACAACCTTGCACTCACCCTCAGGAGGCAGGGGCATAGTAAACTGCATTACCGAGAGCGATGTCAACAGGCACTTATGACGCGGGCTGACCCTGCCTCCGCGGCTTCCCCTGCCAGCGAGAAGCGGACGAGTGAGCACTGGCACCTCGACGCTGAGGCGTGCCCTTTGCGGTCGAGCCTGGCGCGGCGGCTACCGGCCTAAGGGCGGAAGCCGTGGGTGCGAGGTCCGAGGCGGGTGGCTTCAATTTCGTAAGCCTGCTCGACCCAGTCGCAAAGGATGGGGCGGGTTTCGCGCGGGTCGATGATGTGCTCGATGCCGAAGGCCTCGGCGGTGCGGAAGGGCGAGCGGACGGCATTGAAGCGCTCTTCGATCTCGCGGCGCATGGCGTCGGGGTCCTCGGCGGCAGCAAGGTCGCGCTTGTAGGCTGCCTCGATGCCGCCTTCGA
>SLAK01000275.1 GCA_007126855.1 Dehalococcoidia bacterium
AGCTTCTCCAGGTCTTCCTGGATGTTGTGGTACACCACCTCGGAGTCGTACTGCGCGCCCACACCGGCGAGGTACTTCTTCTCAGCCTCGGGAATGCCGAGCTTGTCGAAGGTCCGCCGGATGTATTCCGGCACGTCGTCCCACGAGCGCTCGTCCCGGTCCGTCGCGCGAACGAAGTAGTGGATGTCATCGAAGTTGATGGTATTCATCACTTCGCTGGCCCACGGCGGGTTCTCACGCTGATAGAACAGCTTGAGCGCCCGCAGCCGGTTCTCCAGCATCCACTCCGGCTCGTTCTTCATGCTGGAGATCAGGTTCACGATCTCCTCGTTCAGGCCCTTGTTCGACTTAAACAGCGCCTCTTCGGGGTCAAAAAACCCCCACTGGTAATCCTCGTCCCGAACAACCGGTGTGGTTGGTGCCTGTGTCATTCCTATCCTCCTTATGCCGTCGCGGCTTCCGTCTCGAACTGTTCGTAGCCGTGCGCTTCAAGCTCCTCGGCCAGCTCCGGACCGCCCGACTTCACCACACGCCCCTCGATCAGCACATGGACGAACTGCGGCTTCACGTAGTTCAACAGCCGCTGGTAGTGCGTGATGAGCAGCAGCCCCATCTCCGGATTCATAATCCGGTTGACCCCGTCCGCGACCGTCCGCAGCGCGTCGATGTCCAGGCCCGAATCCGTCTCGTCCAGCACTGCCATCCGCGGCTCCAACACTGCCATCTGCAGCATCTCGGCGCGCTTTTTCTCACCGCCACTGAAGCCGTCGTTCACATACCGGCGCGCGAATTCCTGGTCCATCTTCAGCAGGTCCATCTTGCTGAACAGCAACTCGCGGAACTCGCGGATCGGCACATCCCCGCCGCGCTTCGCGTTCAGTGCCTGCCGCAGGAAGTTCACCATCGTCACGCCCGGAACCGCAACCGGGTACTGGAAGGCAAGGAATAATCCTTGCTGTGCCCGCTGGTCCGGAGCGCGGTCGGTAATCGGTTCCCCGCGAAATCGGATCTCGCCGCCGGTCACCTCGTAGCCCGGGTGACCCATCAACACGTTCGCGAGCGTGCTCTTTCCGGAACCGTTAGGCCCCATGATGGCGTGAACCTCGCCCTCGTTAATCGTCAGCGAGACGCCTTTCAGGATCGCATTCCCATCAATGCTCGCGTGCAGATCCGCGATCTCAAGAAGGGGCGTTGAACTCATGCTTTACTCCACCTGGATTAGGGGTTGCGGCCCGCGCACCGCGCGGACCAGGTACTCACAAACTGGTGCCCCATCGACAATCCGATGGAGCTGTTCGACTTCGCCATCCAACAGCAGCTCAATCGCCTTGCGGTCGGATTCACATGGCAGCTTCGATATCTCCGCCGCCTGCAGATAGGGACAGTATTCGTTGACGAGATGGAACCCGTCTTCCTCCGCGCGCCAGGCATCCAGGATGCCGTCTTCGCGCAGGCTGTGTGTCACGAATGCGATACGCTCTTCCGGGCTCTGTTGCTGCTTCTCGTCTTGCGACTGGAAATGCCGCGCCGCGAGCGCTGTCGCGACGCTTTCCATCACCGCCTCCACCACGTCCTCCCGCTCGCCAATGCCCTCGAGCATCCGGCGAAGCAGGTCCGCGTAGGTAGGCGGCAACTCGCCCAGCGCCTTCTCCGTGGGGAAAAACAGGTAATATGGCCGCCCCGTTGCCTGCTTGGCCGTCCGGAGATCCACAAGGCCGTCAGCCCGTAGATGATCCAGGTGGCGCCGCACGGCGGCCGTCGTAATGCCGAGCTCTGAGGCTAACTCCTCAACGCGCACTTCGCGCCGCTCAACAATGATGCCCAGGATCCGGTCACGTGTCCCTTGCATGTGTCCAGTCTAACGCCCGTGCGCCCTGGGCTCAAGCTTTCTCTACTTTTTAGTTGCTTAAGTCCCGCGCGTCACCAGCTCCTCTGCCTCCGCCCCGTTCCACCGCACCACGATCCGGCCAAACTCCGCGCCCACCAGGATGATCGACCCAACAATGCGCATCACGTAGAGCAGCGCCAGCGCCGTCGCAAGACCCGAATACACCGCCGTGCCCCTCCCCCAGGGCATATAGCCCACCAGCACCGCTGCTCCAAAGCGCACCAGCTCGAACAGTATCGTCGCGCAAAGCGCCGCCACCGCCGCCTCCTTCCACCCCGGGCGGCTGGAGGGGACGAGCCGGTACATGATGAGAAAGAAGACAAAGCTAAACACCGCCGCGACCACGAAGGTGTTCAGCCCGGAAAGGATGTCCTGGTAATCCTCGACCGCCTCCCAGCCCGCCAGCTCGTTCAACACGAACTGCGTGAAGCCGTTGATGATGAGTCCCGCATAGAGCAGCGCGCCAAAGGCAGGGATCAGCGCCAGGTCGATGGCCTTCCCGCGAAAGAAGCTCTGCCGCGTCTTCAAGTGGCTCGCCGCGTTCAACCCCTGCCGGATTGCCGAAAACACACCGCTCGCGCTCCACCCCAGGGCAACGACACCCACAACGAACACCGCGATGCTCACATTCCGTGTAAACCCGACGATTTCACGGAGCACGTCGGTAAGCTCTTCCGTCTCCTCCACCGGGACCAGCACGTAGATGAACTCCACAATCTGGTCTTCTGTTACCGCCACATCCAGCAGCGCCATTGTGATGATCGCCAGCGGTATCAGGGAAAAGATCGAATAATAGGCAATAGCCGCCGCGTAGATATGGCAGCTGTCGTGGAAATACGCCTGGAAGGTCCGCGTCACCACCATCATGGGTGAGCGGATGATTCGTGGCGACCGCTTCCATATCGCCCCCGTCAGCCCCCAGAGCGCACCCAGGATCTCGATCGGGTCTGCAGCCGAATCCTGCACACGCCGCAACGCTCCGCGGACACCCTGCCGTGGGTACCCATCGCCGTTTTCGGTTCGCTCGTCGCGGTGCGTCTCTGACTCAGTGCTCAAGCGGTGCTTCCCTTTCGCCGGCGGCTGCGTCGCCGATGGTCGCATTCACTGCCCGCCTTCTCTTCGATTTTAGGCGCTGTCGTCCAACTCGCCGCGCCTAACCTCGCCTGGGCACCTCCTCCGGCTCCGCATTCTCATCGATCGCCCGATCCCAGGCCGGCGCCACTTGCGCCCACGCAAAGCGCTCAGCCGCGCGGCGCAGCTCCCTTTCCGGCACCGCCGGTTGCCCGCTCAGCTCCCGGCGAAGGTGCGCCAGCAGATCTTCTTCCGACCTGAAGAGGCATCGCCCATAGAGTTCCTTCGGCAGCAGCTCCGGGTAGGAAAAGCCGTCCGGCGTGATGGGCAGGCAACCCGTGTACATCGCCTCCACTGTCGAAATCCCGAAGAACTCGTGCCGCGTCGTGCTCACCACCACACGCGACTCCCACAGCAGCCGGCCATAATCCTCCCGGGTCGGCGCGTAGCCATGGTGGCGGATGCGCCCCGGTAACAACTCCGGCAGCTTCACCAGCCCGGGGTGCGGGTTCAGCCCCGGCTCGCCCGCCACCGTCACTTGGAACTCCACGCCTTCCTCCGCCAGTCCTGCCAGCGCACGCACAAAGCCCTCCGGCGCCTTGTCGAACTCCCACCGATGGTTCCACAGCACCACCGGCGGCTGGCCACGCTCCACCCGCACCGCGTCCAGCCACGCAAGGTCCACCCCGACCGGCAGGACCGAACTCTTTGCCTCGATATCGTCGATGCGTTCCGCCACGAGCCAGTTGTTGGGCTCCTGCGTCATCTGCCGCAGCGCCCCCACGAAGTCTCGCCGGTGAAACTCCGAATTGAAGGCCACCGCATCCGCGGCCAGCGCCGACAGGTAATTCACCTGGCCGAACCATGAGTTGAACTTCGTCCCTTTGATCCGGGGATAGGTGAACTGGTTCTCGTGGAAGTAGAAGAGCACCGGAGTCCGGTCGAAGCGCGGGCGCGTAAGCGCCAGGAACACCGGCAGGTCCAGCATGTCCGTCGCGATGACCAGGTCGAATGGCCCCTCGAGCGCGGTCGCCTGCTTCGCCAGTTCGATCGCGCCGCGCCGCATCCGCTTGCGCCACTCGGCGCCTTCCAGCGTCAGCAAGCTGTATTCGTGTCGCGAATGGCGTACCAGCCCATCGGCAAAGGCCTTATGGCTTCCTCCGTAAAAGGGCTCGATGAACAGACAACGTGCCATCAGCAGGCCGGCCTGGCTGCGCCGGGCGGGCTACAGATGCCCCATTTCGTGCAGCGTATCGATAATCTCCAGCAATTCACGGTCGCCAGGATTCACCGACTTGTACTGGCTGACCAGGAACCCGCCGTATTTCTCCACCAAATACCAGTCGTCGTCGATGATGAAATGCGGCGGCGGTTGCACGCGGGGGTCCTTGTCGAAGCAGCCGTCGACCCAGCGCACCAGTTCGTGCAGCTCCACGATGCGCTCAACGTATGCCTGCCCGCCGGCCGACCACACGAACACGTCATGGCCCGCGGACTTCAGCGTCTCCATCGCCGCGTGGGCTCCCGGGCGCAGCACGTTTGTGTCCTGGTCCACATAGACCAGCGTGTGGTCCACGTCGAAGAAGACGTTGAACGGCCCTGGAGGAAGCTCAAGCAGGCGCGGCTCGTTCGCCATCCCGGGCTATACCTCTTTGATGTCGATGCCCCACACCGGGCGGAAGCGCCAGGTGCGGATGCCCTTGGGCGAAATACCGTGCTTCTTGCAGAGGCGCTTCGCCTCGTCGGAAAGCCCGGCCGGCACGTAGATGTAGAGATTACCGATGCGCGACATGGGCAGCCATTCGTTTTCGGCGCTTTCGCTCGTCACACTGTCGTCCATCTCGACTTCCACGAGCATTTCCAGCCACTGCCCCGGCTGGCGCACCACCACGATGTCCGGATACAGCTCCTTGCCATCGTAGGTACCGGCCGAGATGATCTGCTTCGGCACGTTCACGATGGCTTCCAGGTTCGGGTACTCCTTGTTTGGAAACGGAAAGCGTGCCTCGCCAATCGCCGCCACCGTCCCCTGGTGACGCAGGTCCCGGAGATACTTGACCGTCACAGAGCCTCCTCAACGTACGAAACATCTGCCCCGGATGATCCCGGCCGGGACAGCGCACCTGACGGATTGTTGCACCGCCTTACGATTACGGGCCAGCCTCCGCCACCTCCGGGCTCACAAGATCCCGGAACTGTGCGAAATTCTTCCGGAACCCGTCAGCAAGCTGCTCGTAGGTCCGGTCGTAAGCTGCCTTGTCTTCCCACTGCGACCTGGGGTCCAGCAACCCCGCGTTCACGCCCGGGCATGAGAGCGGTACCTCGAACCCAAAATTCGGGTCCGTGCGGAAGTCCCCCTGATCCAGCCAGTCGTTCAGCACCGCGCGCACCATCTTCCGCGTCTCCTGGATCGAGATCCGCTTGCCGACGCCATAAGGCCCGCCGGTCCACCCGGTGTTGATCAACCACACCTGCGCGCCGGTCGCCTTCAGACGCTCATCCAGCAGCTCAGCGTAGACCGTCGGATTGAGCGCCATGAACGGCGCCCCGTAGCACGAGCTGAACGTCTGCTGTGGCTCTGTAACGCCGAGCTCCGTCCCCGCCAGTTTCGACGTGTAGCCGCTCAGGAAGTGATAGAGCGCCTGCGCGTTCGAAAGCCGCGCCACCGGCGGCATCACCCCGAACGCGTCCGCAGTCAGCAAAATCACGTGCGTCGGGTGCGGCGCAACCTCCCGGTCGTAAACGTTGCGGAGCGAATCGAGCGGATAGCTGCCCCGCGTGTTCTCCGTCACCGAGTCGTCGTCCAGGTCAACCTCCCGGTTGTCCTCGTCGAAAATCACATTCTCCAGGATCGTCCCGAATTCGTGCGTCTGTTCGAAAATGTCCGGTTCCGCTTCCTCGCTCAGCCGGATCACCTTCGCGTAACAGCCACCCTCGATGTTGAAAATGCCTTGTTCGGTCCAGCCGTGCTCGTCGTCGCCGATCAGCACACGCTCTGGATCAGTGCTCAGCGTCGTCTTGCCCGTCCCCGAAAGGCCGAAGAACAGGGCGGTCTTTCCCGTCCGGGGGTCGACATTCGCTGCCGAATGCAGCGACAGCACACCTTCCAGGGGAAGGTAATAGTTCATCGCGGTGAACACCGATTTCTTCATCTCGCCGGCATAGGCCGACCCGGCGATGACGATGACGCCTTCCTCCATATTCAGCAGGATTGCAGCGTCGCTGTTGACGCCGTCATCCGGCCCCAGCAGCTCAAGGCTCGGCGCATGCAGGATTGTCATGTCCGGCTGCTGGCCTTCTGGCAGCGGCGTCGACGGGACAAACATCGTCCGCGCGAACAGGCTGTGATAGGCCTGCTCAGCGACCACGCGCACTTTCCGGCGGTGGTTGGGGTCCTGGGACACGTAGCAGTCCTGGACATATACTTCGCGGCTGGCGAGATGGTCCGCAACTTTGCGCTTCACACGCTGGTACTGGTCATCACTAAGCGGCTGGTTGTGCTGTCCCCACCAGACGTGCTCCGAAATGCCCGGCGTCTTGATCAGGAACTTGTCCTTCGGGCTCCTGCCCGTGCGCTCGCCGCTCCTCACCGCAAAGGTTCCGCCCTGGAGAAGCTTCCCCTCGTGGCGTCGGATCGCGTGCTCGTAGAGGACCGGAGACGAAAGATTGTGGTGAACTGCGGGCGCCCGCCGGATTACTTCGGCGCTAATGTCCGGTTCGCTAGGAGCACTGACCATTTGGCTATACCTTTCGGGATGGCGATTCGTTCAGTCTATACGTTTTGGGCACCGCCTGGTAACCACCCACTGAATCGCCCTTTCGATGCGGGGCAAGCCTTTGGTCAATATCTATTCGATGACGATGAGTGTATCGCCCTCCGACACGCGGTCTCCGTCCTTCACCAGGACTTCCTTCACCGTCCCGTCCGCGGGCGCCTTGATCTCGTTCTCCATTTTCATCGCTTCCAGGAGCAACATCACGTCTCCTGCCTTTACCGCGTCGCCCACCTTCACTCGCACAGTTATCACCCGCCCGGCGATCTGCGCCGCCACGCCGCCGGTCACGCCTGCCCTTGGAGCCCGGCTCGCGCCGCCGCGAGCCGCAGCCTTCGGGCGTGCCGAACCGGCTCCGAGCGCGCCGTCATATTCCATGACCATGGGCCGGTGGTCGACCTCCACGGTCATCCCGCTGTTGCGCGCGCCTTCGGGCGGCAGCGCAACCCGGTACTGGACACCACCGGCTGACACCGTGTGGTAGCCGAAATCGTCGCGGACCTTCACCGGAAACTCGTGGCCGTCCACCACCACCACATTGCCGTGGACCATCACCTCATATGTGCGGCCGCCAATCGTCACCTTCGCCATCGCTCGATCCCCTATCGCATTTGCCGCAGGCGGCCAAACTGGCGCCACGAGTTGCCGCTGCCGTTGGAAGAACCCTCCGCCGGCGCCGCCGGCGTTTGAACAGGCTGGTGCTCGTGCACCACCATTGCGCCGACCAGTGCAGCCACCAGTTCCCGCTCTGGGCCGCCGCCATCGCGGCGCCACTCCAGGAACTCCTTCCCCGGCTGGGGGAACATCACGTAGCTCAGCACATCTTCGGGCGACTGCGCCAGCTCCCCGATCTCAGCCGCAGCCTTTTCCATTTCAGGCTCAAGGTCGTCCGCCGGACGGTGGGTAATTGGCTGGTCATCGCCCAGCACCTGCTGCAGGATCTCGTCGGAAATCGGCACCGTCGTAGCGCCATAGAGCCCCTTGGCCAGGTTTCGCGTCTCGCGGGTCACCGTCTTGTAGCGTTGCCCCGTGAG
>SLAK01000378.1 GCA_007126855.1 Dehalococcoidia bacterium
CCCCGCGCGTTCCTGGAATGGGTCGACCTCTGCGAGGACAGCCCGGTGGACTCCATCTGGTTCAGCGAGCGGCTCGTCTCGAAGCACAGGCAGCTCGAGCCGATGACCGCCTTCGGCGTCATCGCCGGGCGGACTGAGCGCATCAAGTTCGGCATGAACGCCGTGGTCCTGCCGCTGCGTGACCCGCTCGTGCTCGCCAAGGAATGCGCAACGCTCGATTTCCTCAGCGACGGCCGCCTGCTGCCAGCCTACGGTGTCGGCGCGGAGACAGCCCCCGAGTTCCGCGCGACCGGCCGCGAGCCGCGAGGACGCGGCGCCTACGCCGACGAAATGCTCGACATCATGACGCGCCTCTGGGTCGAGGACGATGTGACCTACCACGGCAAGCATTTCCACTATGAAGGTGTGAGCATCAGCCCGAAGCCGGTGCAGGACCCGCTGCCGGTCTGGATTGGCGGCAGCAGCGAAGCGGCCATCCGCCGCACGGCCCGCATCGGGACAGGATGGCTTGCCGGGGTGCAATCGCCCGCGCAGGTCGCGCCGGTGGTGGCGGCGATCAGGGAAGCCGCTGCCGCGACCGGCCGGGAGATCGACCCCGACCACTACGGCGCCGGTTTCCCGTTTCGGTTTGGGTCATGGGACGAGCCAATCGTCGAGCGCACCGCCGAAGGCTACCGCCGCGCGTTGCGCGATGCCGATCCCGCGGCGCTCTTCGCCGTCGGCGATGCAGAAGCCATCGTCGGGCGGGCGCGCGAGTATGTGGACGCCGGCATCTCCAAGTTCGTCCTTCGCCCCATCGCCGAAAGCGACGCCGACATGCGCGAGCAAATGCGCCGGCTCATCGAGACCGTGCTCCCTGTGGTCCACGAGTTCGAGCCCGCGATGGAGTACAGCTAACCCGGAGGCTCGAAAGCGAAGCGGATCCAGAGCGCGTCGTCCTCGGGCACGCGAGGCAGCCGGATATCCGGATGCGACACGGCGATCACGCCGGCACTGTCTGCGACGACCACGCTCCGCTGCCGCTCCCATCGCGGCACTTTGGCGTTGGTAAAGACGTCGGAGAGGCGCGGCCGGCCCTTGCGGGCACGAAGCTGGTCCCCGGCTTGCGGCGGGCGCACCCGCGCGGCGCCTTTGAGCGACGACATCGGAATGGCCGCAACCGTCTCGCCCGCCTGCGGCTCCAGCCGGTCGGTCGACACTTCGATGCGCCAGGGCCCGGCTCGGGTTACCCCGGGGATGTTGAGCACCTTCGGCTCGAATGGTTCCGGCTCCTGCAGTAGAGGCCCAATGCGCGCCTGCCCGGAGGACACCTCGACGACGGTGTCACCAAAGGCGACCATTCCCGAGCCCTTGTCCAGGACATCCGCCAGGTTCTTCAGGCGGGTCCGGTTGATTTCCGCTTCGATGCGCGAGAACAGCGCCTCGCGCTCGACAACCAGCGTCAGGCCTTCCTGCGGAAGCGCAGCGAGCTTCGCGACGTCAAAGATGGAGCCAAACGGGTTCCGCGTGCGCGGTTGCACCTGCATCGCCCGGTTCTCGACGTCTTCGAACAGCTCCCGCGCGCTTTCCGCCAGGCCGATCAGCGCACGGTCGACCGACGGGTTCAACTCGCGCAGGTAGGGCAACGTCTCGTGCCGCAGCCGGTTCCGCAGGTGTGACTGGTCGACGTTCGAGGCGTCTACCCGCGGGGTCACTCCGGCTGCCTGGCAGATTCCGACGGTATCGGCGCGCGTGAGCGGCAGGAGCGGCCTGATGAGCGTGTGCGCCTCCGAGCCGGGCACAGGGCTGCGGGGCAACATCCCGCGGATTCCGCGCACTCCTGAGCCCCTGAGCACGCGCTGGAGCACGGTTTCTGCCTGGTCGTCGGCGGTGTGACCCGTGGCGATGGCGCCGGCTTCTTGCTTCCCTGCGATGAAGGCAAGGAACTGGTAGCGCATCCGCCGGGCCGCTTCCTCCATGCCCATGCGCCGCTGCGCCTGCGCTTCCCGGACGTCGCCTTCGCCGGTGAAGCAGGGCACGTCGAGGTCAGCACAGAGCTGCCGGACGAACTCCAGGTCGTCATGTGAATCGGGACGCAGCTTGTGGTCGAAATGCGCCACGGCCAGCTCGAAGCCAAAGCGTTCCCGTAACTCCCGCAGTACCAGCAGCGCTGCGACCGAATCCGAACCGCCGGATACGGCAACGAGCAGCCGCTTGACGCGGCGGAACAGCCGCTCTTCGCGGGCGAAGCGTTCGACGATGCGGGCCGCTTCCTTCACAGGTGGACGTTAACGCGGGAACAGCCGTTCCCACCAGTCGCCGGCGGTGAGGCGCTGCTCTTCCATCGGCGGGCTGATGACGACGACCGGCGTTTCGTCGGGGTAGACGTATCCAAGCTCGCGGCGGGCCTGCTGCTCCACAAAGTCATCCGACTCAACGTAGTCCCGGACGCCGTCCAGGTAGTCGCGCTTCTCTTCCAGCGCGGCAAGCTTGCGCTCCGCCTGGTCGCGCTGCTCAGCGAGCTGGTGATTCTCATACCAGCCCGATACCGCCGCGTAGCCGAAGTAGCCGGCAACCGCCAGGCAGGCGATGAAAAGCAACTGGCTGCGCGTTCGAGGGATGACAGAAAGTGCCACGATGAAGACACGCTACGGCCACCGGGATCAAGGTTCAAGCCCCTGTACATGACAAATATCATTCAATCGCAGGATTGTCGCCCTCCCGCCGTCGGCGTCGATGATGCTTACCGACGCAAGATCGACCGCAAAGGAGCGGAAGGCAGTCAGCGGCAGGCCAACGAGGCGGCAGAGTATCACACGGATGACAAAGTTGTGCGTCACGAGCGCCACGCTACCGGCATCGCCTTCTCGTAGCCGGTTAAGGAAGGGTGTTACGCGCGCATCCACGTCTGCCAGGCTCTCGCCGCCGGGCATCACCGCGGTCGGCGCGTCCGCCCCGGCCCAGAGACGCAGGAAGTCGGGGTAGCGCTTGCGCATTTCGCCGAAGGGCATCCCCTCTGTCTCGCCCACATCGAGTTCAAGGAGTGCATCGGTGATAACCGGCTCGCCGTCCCGGCACATCGCTCGCGCGAAGGCCGCGGCGCGCTCGAGCGGGCTCGTATAGATGGCATCGACGTGATGGGACTGGAAGTACTCGCAGGTCCGGCGCGCCTGCTCGAGGCCCAGGTCGGTCAGGGGGACATCGTCACGCCCGAGGCCGAGCCCGTCGCGGTTGTAGGTCGTCTCCCCATGGCGGACGAGATAGATTCTCATTCCGCAAACCGCCCGCGCCGGCGCCAGGCTTCGCGCGCTGGCGATGGTTCGTCGAGGATAAGCCCTTTGCGGATGTAAGCCGAGGGCGCCGCGCCGGGCAACAATGCTTTGATCAGCTCTTCCGGGCGGAGATTCTGCTCCTGCCCGGCGCTCAGGCGCGCGCTCAGGCGCACGCCGCCCTCCTCGGGCGCCACAGAAAGCTGGCGCACGCCGGCCCGCATGTCGTAGGTGCGCGACTTGTCGCGGCGCTCCTCCGTCCATTCAAAGGTGTCGCGGGCCAGGAACTCATCGACGGCGGGCTGTGCGTCCTCGAGCGTGACACCCGGCACCACGATCTCGTAGTCCGCCCATGCCAGCGATGCCTGTGGCGCCGGTGATGACAACGGCACCTCGCGAAGGCCGACGAGCGCCAGGTCTTCCGACGTCTGCTCCTCCAGCCGCTGCTCCAGTTCGTCCAGGTCGACCCGCTCGTCAAGTGTCGCGTCGACAATTTCCGCTTCGGCCAGGAAGCCCAGCGGCAGCGGCCCGGCAAAGGCTAGCTTCGGATGCGGGCTGAAACCCCCGGAATACGCAAGCGGCAGATCCGCCCGGCGGAAGGCGCGCTCCCAGTAGCGCAGCACGTCGAGGTGCGAGATGTACCGCACGCGCTCGCCTTTCCGAAACCACAAACGAATACGCTGCGCGCTCATTCGGATGATCCTAGCATGCAGAGAAGCGTCAACCGCTTACAACGTTGGCGAGCTCTTCCGCCGCGGTGTGAGGGTCGAGATCGCGCGAGGCGACCCGCTGCACCAGCCCGTCGAGCTGCTCGTCGGGAGTGGCGGCCTGTATCCGCTGCAGCAGGATGGCCCTGGCCGCCGACAGCACCTGGTGGCGTGCGTTCTTTTCGCGCTGCTGCTGGAGCAGGCCGTGCTCGTCCAGGTACTCGCGGTGCTCGGCGATCGCCGCCGCCAGCTCCTGCATGCCCTCCCCGCGCGTCGACACCGTCTTCACGATCGGCGGGCGGCGCATGTCCTTGGGCGAGAGGTTCAGCAGTCCCTGGAGCTGGCTTGCCAGGGTGTCCGCGCCCGGGTGGTCGGCTTTGTTCACCACCAGGACGTCGGCAATCTCCAGGATGCCGGCCTTCATCGCCTGGATGTCATCGCCGGTGCCGGGATTGTTGACGAGCACGGTGGTCATGGCGGTGCCGGCGATCTCTACTTCATCCTGCCCGGCGCCAACGGTCTCGATGATGATGTAGTCGAACCCGAACGCGTCCACGGCGGCGACCACGTCGTTGATCGACGGCGCCAGTCCGCCCAGCGCGCCACGGCCGGCCATGCTGCGGACGAAAACACCCTCGTCGAGCGCCAGGTCCTGCATGCGGATGCGGTCGCCGAGGATGGCGCCTTGGGTGAAAGGGCTCGACGGGTCGACCGCGACGATGCCGACGGTTTTGCCGTGGCGGCGGTATTCAGCAGCCAGGGCCCCGGTCAGCGTGCTCTTGCCGGCTCCCGCACTGCCGGTCACGCCGATGGTGTGGGCCCTTCCGGAGTGGGGGTAAAGCTGCCGGAGGTACTCGCGTCCTTCAGGCGTCTCATTCTCGATGCGGCTGATGACGCGGGCCAGGGCGCGGCGGTTGCCGGCCAGGAAGCGTTCGACGATGTCTTCCACTATGACTTCGAGGCGTTGTCGTAGACGAACTTCACGATGTCGCGCGTGTCCGTCCCGGGCCGGAAGATTGCCTTGAAGCCCAGCTTCTCCAGCTCGGCGGTGTCTTCGTCCGGGATGATGCCGCCGCAAAAGAGCAGCACATCGTCCAGGTCGCGCTTCTTCAGCTCTTCGACGACGCGCGGAAAGAGCTCCAGATGCGCGCCCGAGAGGATGCTCAGCCCGACGACGTCGACGTCCTCCTGGAGCGCGGCCTCCGCGATCATCTCCGGCGTCTG
This sequence comes from Dehalococcoidia bacterium, assembly GCA_007126855.1. GTDB lineage: Bacteria > Chloroflexota > Dehalococcoidia > Tepidiformales > Tepidiformaceae > SLAK01. The sequence goes on from SLAK01000378.1 coordinate 5,180, forward strand.
CCGGATGCCGGTGTAGATGACCTCGCAGCCGCCGTCGCGCAGGGCCCGGGCCACCACCTTCGCGCCGCGGTCGTGGCCGTCCAGGCCAGGTTTGGCAATGAGAACACGGGGTTTGGTCTGTGCGGGAGCAGTCAACGCTTCCTCTCCTCCTGGCGCGGGCCGCTAACCGGCCGCGACCCTGTTGAATGCATCGGTAACTTCCGGCGGCGCCTGCACCAGCTCCACCAGCACGCCGCCCGCGCCGATCGGCGCGTCCTCGTTGCCCTTCGGGTGGACAAAGCAAATGTCGAATCCCGAAGCGCCCTTGCGGATGCCGCCCGGCGTGAACCGCACGCCTTTCGACTCCATCCACTGCACCGCGGCGGGGAGATCGTCGATCCAGAGGCCGATGTGGTTCAGCGGTGGGTTGTGCACCGCCGGCTTGGCCTCGGGATCGATCGGCTGCATCAGGTCCACTTCGACCTTCAGCGGCCCGCTGCCGGTCACGGCGATGTCCTCGTCGACGTTCTCCGATTCGGCCCGGTAGGTGCCGCTCACGTCCAGGCCAAGGATGTCGATCCAGAACTTCCTCAGGTCTTCTTTGTTCAGCGCGCCCACGGCGATTTGCTGGACGCCAAGCACGCGGAAGGGGCGATCGCCCATAAATGTTGCGCCTCCGGTAACGTTCGAGCCGAGTGTATCTTTTTCTGTGGCTTCGGGCGATTCACCGGGAGACAAATTCGCTCTTATGCGGGGTACGGGTCGTCCATTGGTCGGGCGTTGTACTGGATGAACGCGAACGGCACGCCGCCCGTCCCGCCCTTGACCTCGGCGATCATGGCGCCGGGCTGGACCGCGGGCGTGGGGTCGTTGCAGGGGAGGCCGGCGTCGCGGGCGGCGGCAATGGCCGCGTGGATATCGTCGACGGTGAGCACCATGCCCCAGTAGCTGGCGCGAAGCGGGCCGGGCTTCGGCTCCGGTGGCCCCGCGAACTCCAGGATCACGTCCACGAGCTTCGCGAACTCCAGGTGCGCTTGTGTGCCGGGCCGCGTCATCTTCCGCTTGATCTCCACGCCGAGTTGCTGCCGAAAGTGAGCGGCGGTGGCTGCGCTGTCGTTCGAGGCGATGACAATGTGGTCGATGTTGCGCACGCTCTCGTGCCTCCCGGCCTTACCGGGATCGAATGCGGCTCCCGGTGAGACGGTGGCGATGCCGAGGCCGAGGTGCTCGTCGCGGTCCAGCAGGCGCCTTTCGCTGTCGGCGCTCCCGGTGGCCTCGAAGCACAGGTGGTGGATGCCCTCGTCGCCACCTTCTTCGTAAAGCGCGATTGCGGACTGGCCCACGGGGAGAATGACCGTCCGCCCCCTCGAAAGCGGCGTCCCGTCGCCCGACAGGCATGGTTGGTGGTCAAAGACCGGCAGAGACAGCACGCGGGCATAGAACTGCAGCGCCGCATCAATGTCCTGGACGGCGATAGCGGCGTGGTCTACCCGGGTGAGCTGCATCGCTCTCAGCTTGCCCGTTGTGGCTGGATAGGTGGCGGCGCCGGCGCGTCCCGGCGGACACCGGCCATACCGGCCAGCTTCGCCGCGATCTGCCGCCAGTGGTCCCGGTCGTGGTCAATCACGGAACGCAGCAGCCGGTTGTGCGGCGCTCCCTCGGCGCCAACGGATTCGTCGTCGACGTGGGCCAGCTCCCCCAGCAAGCGGTGGCGGTTGCCGTGCAGGCGTTCCATCACGCCGTAGAAGTTCACCTCGCTCATGCGCTCCACGTGGTCCTGGTTCCATTCATCCAGGCGGGAGCGGTCAAATTTGAAGATGCCCGGCTGCTTGCCTTCGCGCAGTTCGCGGAAGGCCGTCACCACCTCAGCTTCCCAGCTCGCCACATGCGCGATGATGTCTTTGAGAGACCATTCGCCAATGAACGTCCGGTCGATGTCCCGGATGCGGCACGCCTCCACGTTGCGGACAAATTGCTTCCGTTCGCGCTCCAGCTCCACCAGGATGCGGCGCCGTTCATCTGCGTAGGACCTGACGTCTTCCTCGGCCATCTAGACCACCACCGTTTCCTTGTGCTCGCCCCACACGCGCCGCAAGGCATGGCTGACTTCGCCCAGCGTGGCGCGGTTTTCCACGCATTCCAGGATCGCCGGCATGAGGTTATCGGTGCCGGCTGCTGCTGTCTCAAGCTTCTGGAGCAGCGACTCGACCAGGGCGTTATCCCGGCCGGCGCGCAGCTTGCCCAACCGCTCGGCCTGCTGGCGGCCGATCTCCGGGTCGAGCTTGAGGATCTCCGGCGGCGCCTCGTTGTTGGAAAGGAACTGGTTCACTCCGACGACGACGCGTTCATTCTCCTCGATCTCGCGCTGGAAGCGGTAGGCTGCCTCCTGGATTTCGCGCTGCGGGAAGCCCTGTTCGATGGCCATCATCGCCCCGCCGAGCTTGTCGATCGTCTCGATGTACTCCTGCGCTTCGGCTTCCAGCCGGTTGGTCAGGTTCTCGATCAGGTACGCGCCCCCAAGCGGGTCCACCACCTCCGAGACGCCGCTTTCGTAGCCCAGCACCTGCTGCGTGCGCAGGGCAATCTGGACCG
>SLAK01000231.1 GCA_007126855.1 Dehalococcoidia bacterium
CCGCGATGGCTTCTGCGGGTTTGCGGCCCTGCGCAAGGAGCTCGCCGAGCTGGTGGTTCCGGCTCAACGGAGAGAAGCATGTGGCTGCAAGGTCGCCGACGCCGGCGAGCCCGCCGAAGGTGGCTGGTTGCGCGCCCATAGCCACGCCAAGGCGCGTCATTTCCGCGAGCCCGCGGGTGACAATCGAGGCCAGGGTGTTGTCACCGAGGCGCAGCGCCGCCGACGCACCCGCTGCAATGGCCACGACGTTCTTATAGGCGCCGCAGAGCTCCACGCCCACCACGTCATCGCTGCGGTAGGTGCGGAAGACGGGGGTGGCCAGCAGCTCCTGCCACATCGCGGCCCGCCCTTCCCGTTCCGATGCGATGACTGCTGCGGCGGGCAATCCGCGCACGACCTCCCGCGCCAGCGTGGGGCCGGATAGCACGCTGATGCGCGCGAAGCCAAGTTCCTGCAGCACCTGGCTGACGCGCAGCGACGTGCCATGTTCGATGCCTTTCGCGCCTGATAGCACGGGGATGTTTCGCGGGAGCGGTAGCGGTTCGACGAAGGCTCGCAGGTCCTGCGCAGGCACGGCCACGACCAGCGCGTCGATATCGCCGGGAGCATTTGGTAGACAGGCGGTCACTTCCGGTGGCAGCCGCAGCTCCGGCAGGCGCGAAAGCCCTCGCCGGGCTTCGATGCCGGCGGCATCCGCTTCGTCCCGGGCGATGATGGCAACATCGCGCCCTTCCCGAGCCAGCAGCCAGGCGAGCGTCACGCCCCAGGTGGTCGAACCGGCGACGGCGATGCGCACGCGGCTATCCCGTGGCGGGACGGTCGCCGCCCTGGCCAAGGCGGGGCTCGGTGCCGGCCAGCAGCCGCTTGATGTTCGGGATGTGCTGGTATTCGACGATCGCGACGGCAAAGAGCGCATAGGCAGCTACCGGGAACGGCTGCCAGCCGATGACCCAGGCTGCAATCAGGACGCACGCGGAAAGCGGAGTCCCGATGACGGACATCAGCGAGACGATCCGCCACGGGACCAGGAGGAGCGCAGCAATCGCGAGCACTGCCAGCGACAGCAGCGGCGCGAGTGCCAGCACGCCGCCAAATGTGGTTGCGACACCGCGCCCGCCGCGGAAGCCCGCAAAGATGGGCCAGATGTGGCCACTCACCGCCACGGCCGAAGCAACCGCCCCGGCCCAGTGGCTATCGAGGAGGTAGAGGCCAATGGCCCCCGGAATCGCGCCCTTCGCGACATCCGCGGCGAGGACGCCGATGGCAGCCGGCTTGCCGGCGGTACGAAGCACATTGGTCGTGCCGGTTTTGCCGCTGCCCACCTGCCGGATGTCCCGGCGGAGCAGCAGATAAGCAACGACGAGGCCCGAGGGCATGGAGCCAAGGAGATAGGCAAAGACGAGAAGTGGAAGGACTTCGAGCATCGCTACGAAGAATCTTCCTCGTTGCGCGCCTTGAAAACCAATTTGATGGACGTCCCCTCGAAGTCATAGTTTTGGCGGATGGCCTTCTCCAGATAGCGCCGGTAGCTGAAGTGGATGATCGCCGGGTCGTTCACAAAGAAGACGAAGGTCGGCGGGTCGATGCCTGCCTGCGTCACGTAGTAAATCTTCAGCCGCTTGTGGTGCACGACTGGCGGATGGTGCGCGGCCACTGCCCTCCGGACCACGGCGTTCAGCTCGCCGGTCGGGATCCGCATGCGCCGGGTCTCGCGAGCCTGGTTGGCAAGGCGGAGCAGCTCGGGGAGGCCCTTGCCTTCTTTCGCCGAAATGAACGCGATCATCGCCCACGGCAGGAAGTGCAGCCGCCCGCGCATCTGCCGCATCGACCAGTCCCGGCGGTCGGCGCGGTCTTCCCAGAGGTCGGTCTTGTTCACGGCAATGATGAGGCCCTTGTTCGCCTCCGTGGCGAAGCCCGCGATGTGGGCATCCTGCGATGTCACGCCGGCCGTGCCGTCGACCACGAGGATTGCCACGTCGCACCGGCTTAGCGCCTGCTTGGCCCGCAGGACGGAGTGCCGCTCGACGCCCTTGCCGAGCTTGCCCGGGCGCCGGATGCCGGCGGTGTCAACGATGGTGAAGGCGCCTTCGGGACTGTCGATATCCAGGTCGATCGCGTCACGTGTAGTGCCCGGAATCTCGCTCACGATCGTGCGCCGCTCGCCCGCCAGCGCGTTGAGCAGCATCGACTTCCCCACGTTTGGCCGGCCGATGATGGCGAGGCGCACGCGGTCCAGCTCCGGCAGGGCGCCGGTCTCGGGCAGGTGCTCCACGACCATGTCGAGCATGAGCCCGACGTTGATGCGGTGGAGGGCACTGACCGGCAGCGGGTCGCCCAGTCCGAGCTCCCAGGCGTCGGCAATGGCGTCGTATTCGCGGTGCTCCGTGTCGGCTTTGGTTGCCACGACCATCACCGGCTTGCCCGATTCGCGCACAACACGGGCGATATCGTGGTCGGTGGCGGTCAGGCCGTCGCGTGCGTCGATGCAGAAAAGCACCAGGGCCGCGGAATCGATCGCTTCCATCACCTGGTCGCTCACGAGCGAGGCGTATGGCTTGGTTATGTCCTCTTCGTAACCGCCCGTATCGGTCAGCCGGAAGCGCCGGTCCATCCACTCGACGTCCGCTTCGAGCCGGTCGCGAGTGGTCCCCGGTTCGTCTTCCACGATCGCGCGGCGTTCGCCGATGATGCGGTTAAACAGCGACGACTTCCCCACGTTGGGCCGGCCAACGATCGCCACCACCGGTAGTGCGGCCGTCATTGCCGATGTCATGGCGCCTGGCTCGAAACAAGGGTCACGGCCACCGCGTCGATGCCCTCGACACGCAGCGGGCTATCAACGTCCACGGTGGGCTCAACGCTGTGCGATCCTGCGCTTAGCCCGTCGAGCGAGGCGACCGCCGAGAGGTCTCCGGGTTCTAGCGCTGCAAGCCCGGTCAACGGCCCGCTGAGCACCACGCGTGCCACATAGGCGCCGGGCGACACCGCCAGCCCGGACGGGATGTCGACGAACTCCACGGCGGCGTAAAAGGCCACTTCGCCACACTGATCAGCGCCTTGCTCGCCCCCGCACTGGATCGGCTCGATGCCGACATCGACGCGGACGCTCTCGCGCCCCAGCGACACGTTTGGTGGGGGCTGGATGTTTCGGGTCTGCGTGATTGGGCTTGTCGCCCCGCCCAGGTCCACCACGTCAAGAGTCAGCTCGGTCAGTTCGTCCACAATGTCGCGCGGGCCGGTTACCAGCACGGCTGTCGGTTGCACATCGATGGAGGACACGCGGTAGCCGGGCGCCGGGTTGCCGCTGAGCCGCGCGCGGACCGGGATCAGGCGTTCCGCGAATACCTGTTCGATGGTGAAGGAGACCGTCGCCCGCGCCGTCGATAGCGTGACCGTTTGCCGGTCGCCGTTCCGGTTTCGCGCCACCAGTTCGCCGGTGGTTTCGAAGTTCTCCCTGCGTCCGCTCAGGTTGACGTCGATCTCAACCCGGTCGACGTTTGCCACCAGTTCGGGGCGTCCGATCACGGTGACGAATGCGGGATCGATATCCGGCGCCTCGACCTGCTGGTAGCCCGCGGGAAGCTGGCCCGTGATGTTCACCTGGACAGGGAATTCGGCCTCTTCGACGCGGCTGACTTCAACGGAAACGGTCGCGGGTTCGACTGCCAGGACGGTCACGCTATCATCGAATGCCTGCACTTCCACCGGAAGGGAAGGCGTGACGCCGGGCTGTTCAATGCCCTGGAGGTCCACCGTGGCCTGGAAATCGCCCGGGCCAAGGCGGTCGATATCTGCCTCGCGCGCTTCGACGCGGACGCGCACGCGCGGCGTGTCGGCAACCACGAAGTCCGGCGAAAGGTTCACCACCTCGATCGGGATGCCCTGCGAGTCTGCTTCCGACGGGACAATGCCCTCGACGCGTGGGTTTTCGATGTCCTGGATGATGATCCAGATGGCGCCGGCTGCGAGCAGGCTGAAGAAAGCCAGCGCCCAGTGTCCGGCGACGTTGCTAACCGTCGCGCGGGCGACCAGGGCCAGCGTTGCGAAAAAGCCGCGAAGGGTTTCGCCAAGACCGTTCATCAGGCAACCCTCGCCGGTTCGCGGTGCGGCAGCGGTTCGCCCAGCGTCATGTGGCGGAGCACGGCACGGAGCCGCCGGTCGTCGGCCACGTGGGTCAGCTCTCCCTCGGCGGCAACGCTAATGCCTCCGGTTTCCTCCGAGATAACGATGGAGACCGCATCCGTCTGTTCGGTGACGCCAATGGCGGCGCGGTGCCGCGTCCCCAGGTTCCGGTCGGATTCGGGAAGGTCGCTTGCCAGGGGCAACACACAGCCCGCCGCCGCCACGCGATCGCCGCGGACAATCACGGCCATATCGTGGAGAGGCGAGTTAGGGAAGAAGATCCCGGTCACCAAATCGGGCGATATTCTTGCGTCCACCTGCACTCCAGTATCCACCACATCTTGCAGCCCCGTGTGGCGTTCCAGGACGATCAACGCCCCATGGCGGTCGTGGGACATCCGGCGGGCCGCCGTCACGATGGCCTCGATAACTTCATCGTAATCCTCGCTGTTCAGCATGCCACGGATGCCTGTCCTCCCGAGGCGATCCAGCCCGCGCCGGATCTCGGGCTGGAAGACGACCGCCGCGCCAATCACCAGCGCCGTGAAGGAGTTGTCCACAATGAAGTTCACAACCGTCAGGTCGAATGCACGTCCGATGAACACCACCAGCAGGATGAGGATCAACGCCCCGCGCAGCTGAGTCATCGCGCGGGTGCCGCTAAACAGGCGCAATGAGGCGAAGATGACAGCGGCGATCAGCAGTACATCGATGACACTCGTCGGGCCGAATTGCCGCAACACCTCGCGCAGATGGTCGATTTCGGGCATGCGTACGTCTTCCGGGACGTGGCGGGTGATTTGCCGCCATCATACCCCGGAACACGTTAGCTCACGGGCAGTCAGAATCAGCTCACCTGGTTCGCCAGCCCAAGCAGGGTCACGATGACGGCGACCTGGGCCCAGGTGCGGTTTTCCACCTGGTCGAAGACAATCGAGGCGTCGCTCTCGATTGCTTCGTCGGTGATTTCCTCACCCCGGTGCGCGGGGAGATCGTGCATGACAAGGGCGCCACGCCGCGCGTGCCTCAGTACATCGGTATTGAGCTGCCACCCTGCAAAGTCAATGCGCCGGCGCTCCGCTTCACGCTCCTGGCCCATGGACGTCCAGACATCAGTATATACAGCTTCGGCATCTCGCACCGCATCGTAGAGGTCGTTGCTGTTGTGGAAGTTTCCGCCCGTCTGCTCGGCGCGGATAGCAGCCTCCGTCAGCACGTGCTCCGGAAGCGCGTATCCCTGGGGAGATGCAATACGCGTGTCCATCCCCAGTGAAGCAGCGGTCACGACCAGGCTCGCGGCCACATTGTTGCCATCGCCAATGTACGCGATCGACCGGCCGCGGACATCGCCCCACTGCTCCTGCAGAGTCATCAGGTCGGCGAGCGCCTGGCAGGGATGTTCGTCCTCGGTGAGCGCGTTGACCACGGGGATGGTGGAGTAGACGGCATATTCTTCGACGTTCGCCTGGCCGAAGGTGCGCATCGCCACGACATCCACATAGCGCGACACGGCACGGGCGACGTCCTTGATCGCCTCGCGCTCGCCAATGCCTACTTCCTGGGGCGCCATGTAGATGGTGGTGCCGCCCAGCTTCCGGACACCGACCTCGAAGCTCATCCGTGTGCGCAGCGATGGCTTCTCGAAGAGCAGCGCGAGCTCACGGCCTCCAAGGATCTGCGGGCGCGCCGCTTTAATCCGGTGAGCGAGCGCCAGCACTTCGGCGATCTCGGCCGGTGAAAAATCCGCCGAGGAGAGCAGGTGTCGGATGGGAGCAGGCATTCTTCGCAACGTCCTTTAATGCTTTCGCAACGAATATGAGGGAAAACGATATGTGGCCCGCTGGTAGCCGGGCCGACAATGACGATAAGACGGGCGCAGCGTTGGAGGAACCCGATGGAGCCGGCATGGAGGGTCAAGTCGAAAGAAGGCAAGATGTTCACCCGGCTCGAATGCGACCAGTGCCTCATGCGGTTCCACTTCAGCGATACTCCCCGGGTCACCCGCGTGCCTCGATGCCCGCAGTGTGGAAGCTACAAAGCCCACCAGGTTGCCGCTTAGGCCCGATGCTTTGGTACCATGGTAGCTGAGCAGGGGTGTAGCTCAGTTGGCAGAGCATCGGTCTCCAAAACCGAGTGCCGCGGGTTCGAGTCCTGCCACCCCTGCCAGGCTTCTTTCTGCATGGCCCTCACAGGCATTCTCGCTTGCCGCAGGACGAAGCTCGCCATAGCATGAAGACAGTGCCCAGGTGGTGGAATGGCAGACACGCTGTCTTGAGGGGGCAGTGCCCGTTGGGCGTGTGAGTTCAAATCTCACCCTGGGCACCAACAGATCTGGCGCCGTGGCCAAGTGGTAAGGCAGAGGTCTGCAAAACCTTTATCGCCGGTTCGATTCCGGCCGGCGCCTCCACACTTTCTGCCATCTCTTCAGATTCGACGAGACGATGCAACGCCCGGCAAGCTACGCCGGGCGTTATCTGTTTGGATGCCCGTCTATCGGCGCCGATGCAGGAACTCGCCAAGGGTGAGCCCGCTATCGCGGACCTGTATCGCGATGTCGGTCCCTACATACCGGAAATGCCACGGCTCGTAGGAATAGCCGGTGATGTGCTCCTTGCCGTAGGGGTAGCTCATCACAAATCCGTAGTTCCAGCTGTTTTGCTGGAGCCAGCGGCCCGCGGCTGTATCACCCAGCGCCCGGGAGAGTTGGTAGTTCACTTGCGGAGTGGTGACGTCCACCGTGGTGCCAAGCTGGTGCTCGCTGTGGCCGGGGCGCGCGCTCACGCGGTCTGCCCGCTCCTGCCCCATGTTCTGGACGTGTGAGTTGTAGACAGCGACCTGCGTGTCGTAGCTGCGGTAGGCGCTTCTCGCCAGGATGGTGTGTCCCGCCGCCGCGGCATCTTCCACCATTGCGGCGAAAGCCTCTGCTGCCTCGGCCACCATGTACTGACCCTCGCGCATCGTGGTCCATGAGGGCAGCGCAACGAGTCCGTGGGGCACGCAGTTCGCCGGCAGGCGGTGTTGCTTGTCGACGGGCGCCAGGAAGTCGTTGCAAGCGACGACCGCGACCGGGTTGGCCGGCGCCGGTGTGGGCGTGTGCGCAGGCGCCGGCGCGGGGGTCGATGGTGGTGGCGTCGGCGTTGCGATGGAAAACTGCCTTGGGCTGGCGATGGGATACGTGTCGCCGCTGCCGCTGCCTTCGGCCGCCGGCGTGGGGCCGGGCCTGGCGGCGCCGTCGCGGCCGTCCTCGCCATCCACGTCGCTGCCGTCCGCCACAGCCGGTGTCCGGGAATCCGGGGGCGTCGCAGATTCGGGCGTGCCCGCGACTGGAGTCTCAGCGTCCGCAGCCGGTGTTGACTGTGGCGTTGGCGTGTCACCGGTCGAGCCGGGGCCGGGTGTTGGCGTCTCGATGCCTGCATCGTCCATCGTCTCGGTTCCGCCGCAGGCGGCGAATGCGAAGGCGAGTATGAGGGCAGCGGCGAATGCCGGGAGAGTTCGCGTCATGCTGTGAGGCTATCGCCGCCATGTGCTTGAAAGCATCTTCGGAGGCGGCGGGCCCGTACCTGGCCTTTTCGTTCATGCAGGCTTCTGGCCTCGCCAGGGCGGGGAAATGCCCAGCACTTCGGCGGC
>SLAK01000196.1 GCA_007126855.1 Dehalococcoidia bacterium
CATAGCGATAATGCCAGGGCTCAAAGATATAGCCGGTCACCGCCTCAGCATTTTCGGGGTAGCTGAGCACGAAGCCGTAACGCCAGGCGTTGTCCCTGAGCCACCGGCCTCCAGGGGTTTCGGCGAAGGCCTGGTCGAGTTCCCAATCGACTTCCGGGCCAGTGATGTCGGCGGCGGTACCCAGCTGATGTTCGCTGTGGCCCGGCCGGGCGCTCACGCGTTGGGCTTCCTCTTCGCCGAGCTGTTCGACCCAGTAGTTGAAGGTCTGGCGCTGGGTTTCGAAGCTGCGGTAGCCGCTGCGGACCACCAGCGTGTGGCCAGCGCTGGCGGCATCGGAAAGCATCTGCTCGACCGCGCGGGCAGCCTCCGAGCGGAGCAGTTCCTCGCCAAGCGCGAAGTCGGCATCGATGGCAACAAGGTCTGGCGGTGCGCAGTCGGACGGAAGCCTGCGCTCCTTATCGACGGGCACGAGCGGGTCGGAGCACGGGAGCACGGAGAAACCCGCAGGCAGATCGAGTACCAAATCGATGAAAACACCCTCCTCGATACCACGGACCTCCGAGAGTTCGCCGACGAAGAGTTCTGCTTCGCCAACCGGGCCGGTGGTGATTTCCAGCGAGAATTCGCCCCAGGTTTCCTCCCACGCGGCCGCGGTGGTGTTCGCGTCCACATCGGGTTCCGCGTTGGTGCGGATGCGCGCCAGCACCGAGCCTTCGAAGGTGCGGGCATAGCCAGTGACCAGCAGCGGGTACTCGGCATCGCCGGGCCGAGGTTCCATGAGGACGATGTTATCGTCGGCAGCCGGGGGCGGGGGCACCGCTTCGCCGCCCGGCTGGAGGTCGACGACGACGCGCGCTGGCGATTCAAGCACGAGCACGCGGGCGAGCGCGGCGTCGGCAAGGTGGACGTCGACATAGGCGGTGCCGGCAAGCGACCAGACAGTGTACGCGGCGTGTGCCAGTTCGCCTTCGAAGAGCTGCCCCGTCGCTTCATGGTCGAGCGGGCGCAGCAGGAAGTCTTCATCGAGATGGACCCGGACAACACCGAGATGGCGCAGGAACTCGGCGTCGACGACGCCGGTCCGGTCCGCCGGTTCGCCGTCGGCATCGGCCAGGTCGATGACGAGGCGTTCGCAGCCGTCGTGCGGTTCCCAGCGGAGGGCGTCTACCAGGCGGGCATCGCCATCGAATTCGCCGAAGGTGCCGATGGGCCCTGTCTCGACGAAATCGTCGTCTTCGAGGCACGGGGGCACTTCAGGCGTAGGCGTGGGTTCAGCGGTGGGAGTGGGGGTCGGCGTTTCCGGCGGGGGAGTGTCCGGCGTGTCGTCGTTGCCGTTGCAGGCAGCGGCAAGCACCAGGAGCGCCGCTACGGCAAGTGCCGGGACGATTTTCAACCAACGGGTCATATGCACGCGTTTCCGAGCAGCCGCTGCCAATCCAGCGCGGTGGCAGCGCTAGGCGGGCTGCCGCCAAGAATGATCTTAGGACCTACGATCCATCGTAAGCAGTGCGAGATTGCACGTTCATTACCAGGAGAAAGCCAGCGTTACATTTGGCTCGAGGCGCCAAAAACGCTGAAGCGCCTCGCGGGCTGCTGTCCGCCGAAGGCGCTCGTCTGCGCGGCTGAAGATCGATCAGCCCTGGGTCGTAAATCGCTCCGGGCGGATGCGGAAGATAACACGCACTTCGCCTGGCGCGCGGTTGGGGTAGGTGTCCAGCCCCAGGTAGCGCTTTGCTAGGGCATCGATATGTTCTTCGGCGCCGTCGTTGGTCCTCTGCTCGACGACACCGCGGACCTGGATGTAGCGGTAGGGGTTTTGCTGGTCGTGGCAGGAGAGCGCGACGCGTGGGTCGCGGTCCATGTTGCGAGTCTTGGCGCGGCCTTCAGCGGTGTTAATGACCACGGTATCGCCGTCGAGATCTACCCAGACGGGAGAGACCTGCGGCGCGCCGTCGGACCCGAGGGTTGCCAGGTGGGCAAAGTTGTTTCCGGTGAGGATATCGCGGTGGGAGTCGGGGATCGTAGCCAGTTCACATACCTCGCGTAAGTTGCTAACACAAGCGTAGCCGGCGGGCAGCACTATGGGAATTGGAGAGGAGGATGCTACCGGGCGTGCTCGCGGAGGAGGCGCGTGAATTCGTCGTTGCCGTGGAGCGAGGCGAAGCGGGGGTCCGCGGCAGCTTCGCGGGCATATGCGCTATCGAGCCGGATGGCGTGGCGCAGCGAGACGAGCGCAGCATCGGCGTCGCCGAGCTGGGCGGAGGCCTGGGCGCCACCGTAGTGGGCTGCGGGGTCGCGCGGGTCGATGCGGGCGGATTCGGTGAAGTCGTCGAGGGCTTTCTTCGCGTCACCGCGGTGGAGGTAGGCAAGGCCGCGGTTGACGATGACGGTGGTGTCGTAGGGGTTCACCGCGACGGCGGCGTCGAAATCGGCGACCGCGTTGTCGATGTGGCCCCGGTAGAGAAAGAGCATGCCGCGATTGTTTAGGGCGTCGGCGTCGCGGGGGTGCAGCTCGAGCGCGCGGTTGTAGTCGGCCAAGGCGCCCTCGTAGTCGCCGGTGCGCGTGCGGGCGTTGGCGCGGTTGTAGTAGGCAGCGACGAGGCCGGGGGCGAGCTCTATTGCCTGGTCGTACTTCTCGATGGCGAGCTGATACTGGCCAACGTTGAAGAAGGCGTTACCTTCATCGAGGAAAGTGTCGGCTTTGCGTTCGTCAACGGTAGCGGTGGGGGTCTCGGCGTCTGCAGCAGGCGCTTCTGGCTGCGGCGGCGCTTCCGGGGCTGCGGGCTCGGGCTCCAGTGCGGCTTGTTCGTCCTCAACAGGTTCAGCTTCGGATTCGAACGCGGTGGAAGAGCGGAACTCTTCCGTCGCCGGCGGCGCGCCGTTCGCTGAGGGTGCTACGGGTTCTTCCGCTGGCGGAACCGGCGCCTCAGGCTCGGACGGGGCCTCTGGCGTTGGGGGCGGAGGCTCTGCTGCCGGGGATCCGGAAGCTGCAGACCCGGGCGCCGCAGCCGCGTCCGGCTTTGGCCGGGGTGTTTCGGCGGGTGCAGAAGCAGCGGGCTCTGCCGGCGCGGCCGGTTCGGCAACGGGGGGCGGCGGCGAGGGCGAACCCATTTCCTCGGCCACGGGGTGCGCCTGCGGGGCAGGGGGCGGCGAAGGCACGGGCCCGCGTGCAAAAGGCCGCGGCATGGACCCAACCGGTTGGAAGGGGCGGCGCCGCTGGCCAAGGGCCACCAGCACGGCTACAACGATGACCGCCACGACGATGATGGCCAGGAGAACGAGCAGGATGCGGCCGGCAAGTTTCACTGGGCGTTCTCCCCGGAGGCTTCAGCCTCACGTTCGAGCAAGAGTTCGGTGACCGCGACGAGGCCATTGTAGGCGTAGGCGATGTAGTCCCGGGGGTGCAAATCCAATTTCTTGAGGGTTTCTTTTCGCGCGGTCACGGGATCCCAGGAGCCGGTGAGCTCAATGGAATCGTGGTCGATGCCCATTTCGAGCTCGTAGAGATCGCCATCTTCGCAGACTACGACGCAGCCGCGGCTGCTCCCGGCTGCCTCAGGCGGTTCGCATTCGACGGCGTTGGTGAAAAAGGCGTTGGGAAAAGACGGGAAGGGGTCGAGCTGGGAGCAGGCTTCCTGGAGGAGCTGCTGCAGTTGCAGGGCAGCGCGTTCGAGGATGTTATCCGCCTGCGCTTTTCGGAGAAGGTGTTCGCTCTGCATCCGGGTTCTCCAGTATACGGAGTGTGGTTTGCTTCAGTCGCGCCGCCGGGAAGCCAGACACAGGCCCAGCATCACAGGCGGGCACATTGCAGGCCATAGCGCTTCGCAGGCCGCCGTGGATGGCTGTTAGTTCGCAGCATGCAGATGTGCGAGGACACGGTCGAGGATGAGGTGGCCTACCTCATACTTGGAGAGCAGGGGGAAGACTTCCTTGCGGCCATCGCCATGGAAAATGATGACCTGGTTGGTCTCGGTGCCGAAGCCGCTGCCTTCGGCGGTGACATCGTTCGCGACAATGAAATCCAGGCGTTTGGCGGCCAGCTTTTCGACGGCATAGCGTTCGATGTTGTGGGTTTCGGCGGCGAAACCCACGCGGACGCCCCCGCCGGGGAGCGTCGCGATGATGTCAGGGTTCCGCACCAGCTCGATTTGCAGGGACTGGTCGCTCGCTTCCTTCTTGATTTTCTGGTCAGCGGCGGAGGCGGGGCGAAAATCGGCGGGCGCCGCGGCCATGATGATGGCGTCAGATTTGCTCGTGGCGGTTTCCAGCGCTGCGAGCATCTCGGCAACGTTGGTGACGTCAATGCGGCAGATGCCTGGCTGGTGCGGCAGGGAGACGGGGCCGGCGACGAGCGTTACCTCGGCGCCGCGGTCGCGGGCGGCCTCAGCGATGGCGAAGCCCATCTTGCCGGTAGAGCGGTTGCCGACGAAGCGCACCGGGTCGACCGGTTCCTGGGTGGGTCCGGCGCTGACAACGACGTGGCGGCCGACGAGGTCACCGTCCCGCTGGCCCAGCAGGGCGCGCAAATGGGCGACGATGTCCGGCGGTTCAGCCAGCCGGCCGGGGCCCATGCGCCCGGTGGCGAGGCGTCCCTCGGTAGGGCCAACGAAGTCGACGCCGCGCTCGCGGAGGATAGCGACGTTGGCCCGGGTCGCCGGATGCTCCCACATCTGATTGTCCATGGCGGGCGCGACGAGCACGGGCGCGGCGGTGGCCAGGGCGGTGAGGGTGACCATGTCGGGGGCCTGGCCGTGGGCCAGGCTGGCCAGACAATTCGCGGTGGCGGGCGCGATGACCAGCGCATCGGCGCGGCGGGCAACTTCGACGTGCGCCTCGGCTTCGGACGCGGCGAACATGTCGACGACGACATCGCGGCCGGTGAGGGACTTGAAGGTGAGCGGCGTGATGAACTCGGTGGCCGCGGGGGTCATGATGACCTCGACATCGGCGCCCGCCTGGCGGAGCTTGCTGCAGAGGTCGGCCGCCTTGTAGGCGGCAATGCTGCCGGTTATGCCCAGGGCGATGCGGCGGCCGGAGAGGGGCAGGTGGTGCTCCGGGGAGGGGCCGGGGCCAGGCGCGGGCGCGGCGTTGCTATCGCTTGTCACAATTCAGCTCGTAGATGAGGCGGAGGCCCGTGAGGGTGAGGTCCTGGTTCACAATATCGACAGTCGTGGTGAGCGGGGCTATCTGCTCGGCCCAGCCGCCGGTGGCGACGACCTGGACCTTATCGCTCGCGAGCTCTTCCTTGAAGCGGTTGACGATGCCGTCGACCAGGCCAGCAAAACCATAGAGGATGCCAGACTGCAGTGCGTTGACCGTGTTGCGGCCGATGGCCTGCGTGGGCGTTTCGAGGGCGACGCGGGAGAGCATGGCGCCGCGGCGGAAGAGCGCTTCGCTGGCGACGCCGATGCCGGGGGCGATGGCCCCGCCCAGGTAGTCGCCGTCTTCGTTAATGGCATCGAAGACGGTGCCGGTACCGAAGTCGACGACGATGATGGGCGGACCGTAGAGGTGGATGGCCGCCACCGCGTCGACGATGCGGTCCGAACCAAGGCCGCGGGGATTTTCATAGAGGATGCGCACACCGGTGCGGAGCCCGTGGCCGACGAGCAAGGGCTCGACGTTGAAGTAATCGCGCGCCACCTGGGTGACGGTTGGGGTGAGCGGCGGCACATCGCAGGAGATGATGACGGCATCGACGTCCTCCACGCGGTAACCCTTGAGGAGGAGGAGGTTGGTGAAGAGGACGCCGTATTCGTCTGGGAACTTCTCGGTTTCGACGCCCAAGCGCCAGGTCGCCACGACCTTCTCGCCGTCGAAGAGGCCGAGGTGAATGGAAGTGTTCCCGATATCGAAGGAGAGCAGCATGGGGAATCCGTCCGGGTTTTGGGGCCATCGGCGGTCCCCGTACCCGGCGGGTAGGGTAGCAGATCACCATCGGGTGCCGCGAGGAAGTGCGCTATGTGAATGCGGAAATCAGGGATTGCCCGGTCGCCGGGAAGTCTTCGGAGCCCAATTCAACCGGCCGACACTGATGATGGAGGGGCATCCTCCACATGGAGTGCGCATGGCAATGAAGCCAGGGGAACGCTTCGTCCGGGCGTTCCTGACGGGGCGGGGTGTCCCGATTGCTTTGTTCGTGTCCGGGCTGATCGCGGCCGGGGTGGTTTGGGGCGCGCAACAGGAGCGAGCTGCATCGGACGCCGAGCAACACTTCCGGCACGAGATAGAGCACGCGGAGGCGCACATCGGCGAGCGAGTGCAAATGTACAAGAAGACGCTCATCAGCGCTGCCGCGGCGATGAGCGTGAGCCCGGAGCTGGGAAGCGATGCATGGCGTCGCTATACTGCGTCACTCGGGCTGGAGGAGCGTTACCCGGGGATCCTGGGCATGGGCGTCGTGGTGCCCGTTGAACCCGACGGACTGGACCAGTTCGAAGCCGCGATACGCGCGCATGAGGACCCGGCTTTTGCCGTGCGTGATGGCGGGGGCGTTGACGCAGGGCTGTACCCGCCCAAGGTGGTGGTGCGAAGCGAGCCGCGAGACGCGAACCCCGCCGCGATTGGCCTGGACATCGCGGCGAGCCCGGCGCTGCGCGTGACGGCGGAAGTTGCACGCGATACCGGGGAGCCAGTGATGACTCCAGCGCTCGTGCTGGACGATGAGCGCGAGCAGACCGGCTTCTGGATCCTGGCGCCGTATTACCGTGACGGCGCACCGCTCAACAGGGTAGAAGAGCGGCGTGCGGCCCACCTGGGCTGGGTGTTTGCGCCAGTGATGGCCGAGGACCTGTTTGCGGGTGCGCGCCATCAGACAGACGTGACCTTCGCAGTGGTGGACCCGCACCATCTCAGCGAGAGCCGACTGGTCTTTGGCGGCCTCAGTCGAGAGCCGGGTCAACCCGGAGAATATCTCGAAGAGACTGCGCTGGAGCTGCTGGGACAGACGTGGGTACTGCGATGGCAGCGGGGCGAGACATTTCCGGGAGGGGATGCTTCGGGGGCGATGTCGCTGCCGGTGCTGATCGGGGCCGTCGCGGTTGTCCTTGCGTGGGGCGCATGGCTACTGCAGCGGCGGCTGGCGCGGTCGGACGTCGCCGCGGCAAGGAGCAATGCCGCGCTGGCCCGGAGCGAGGCGCGGCTGCGCGAGATGTTCGAGAACGCCTACGACATGATCTTCACCATGAACCGGGAGAAGTGTTTCACGTCGGTGAACCGGGCGATGGAGACGATCACGAAGTACCCGCGCCAGGAACTGGTGGGGATGCCGGTGGCGAACATCATTGAACCATCTGACTTCGAGCTCGTT
Organism: Dehalococcoidia bacterium; assembly: GCA_007126855.1. GTDB lineage: Bacteria > Chloroflexota > Dehalococcoidia > Tepidiformales > Tepidiformaceae > SLAK01. Next base: position 7,310 of record SLAK01000196.1, read on the forward strand.
ACGGGGCGGGTCCGCGAGATGATGCAGCTAGGGACAGATGGGCTGCACGAACACATGCGACTGCGGACCAGGGAGGGGGACGAGGTCATTGTTGAGGTGAGCCTGCGGTCGCTCATGGACGGCGACGAGGTCACCGGCTTCCAGGGTATTGCACGGGACGTGACGGAGCGGCACCGGGCGGCGCAGGCGCTGCAGGAGGAACGGCAGCGCTCCGAGGACATCATCACAGCGATCCCCGACCTGTTGTTCCGGCTGGATGGAAGTGGCGTGGTGCTCGATGTCCGGGCGCCGGACGGACATCCCGCGGCGAGCAGGCTGGACGAGATGGCGGGCCGGGATCTGCGTTCGTGCATCCAGGCGGGCAAGATGCCGGACATCATGGACGCGCTGGAGGAAGCCCG
>SLAK01000349.1 GCA_007126855.1 Dehalococcoidia bacterium
GAATACGAGTTACCGGGGTGGCGGGCTCGCACGCGGGGAGCGTCCCGGTAAGATAGCGGGCTATGGACGCGCTCCCGGCAGGCGTGCCATCCCAGGATTTTGCCGCCGGGAAATGCAACACAGACCACGCAGGAGACGATATGGGCGACGAAATGGGCATCTTCGAAGTGATGTACAACTGCCGGGCGATGCGCCGGCTCAAGCCGGACCCGGTTCCGGATGAGTTGCTCGTCAAGCTCGTTGATGCCGCCAACCAGGCTCCTTCCGGTTCGAACGCACAGAACGGGCGATGGATCGTGGTGAGCGACCAGTCGCAACGAGAGCGGCTGGCCGAGCTGAACCGCAAAGGTGTGGAGCGTTATATCCAGGGGCAACGGCCAACGGCGCAGCCGCATCACGACCCGGACAAGCGGCAGCGGATGCTTGACGCGGTGCTCTGGCAGGCCGAGCACATGCACGAGATCCCCGCGCTGGTGATCGCCTGCCTGGAGATGGCTTCGGACCCGCCGGAGAACTTTTTCGCGGGCGCGAACGCCGGGGGGTCGATCTGGCCGGGGGTGCAAAACCTGTTGCTCGCAGCGCGGGCGCTGGGGCTTGGCGCTGCGCCGACCACACTCGGCCTGGGTAACCGGAAGGCGGTGAAAGAGGTACTGAACCTGCCGGGGAACATCGAGGCGTTCTGCCTGATCCCCGTTGGTTATCCGTTGGGCAAGTTCGGCCCGGTGACGCGGCGGCCGGTGGAGGAAATCATGCGCTGGGATCGGTGGTCGTGATGGCCACGCCCGTGCTGGTGTCGTCGAAGTTTGCGGAGCAATACGGCGGCGAGCTGTCGAAGGCGGCCGAGCGCACGGGCATTGAGCTGGAGCTGCTTCAGCTTCCGGTGGATCCGGCGGAACGGCTCGTTCCGGAGCAAAGTGCCCGCATCGAGATCGCGTTCTTTTCGTGGGACATCAACCCGGACTACAGCCGGTCGTTCTTCGCCGCGGCGCAGGCGGCGGAAAACCTCCGCTGGCTGCACACGATGAGCGCTGGCGTGGATCACCCGATCTTCCAGCGGATGCTGGAGCGGGGCGTGCGGCTGACCACGTCAGCGGGATCCACGGCGGAGCCGATCGCGCAAACGCTGATCGGCGGGGTACTGATGCTGGCGCGGAACTTTCCCTTCTGGCTGGAAAACCAGCGAAAGCGGGAATGGAACCCGATGGGCGGCGAGGGCATCCCCGAGGACCTTCGTGGCCAGACGATGGTCATCTTCGGCCTCGGCTCGATCGGCCACCATGTGGCGCGGCTGGCGCAGGCGCTGGGGCTGCACGTGATCGGCGTGCGCCGGAGCCCGGCGCGGCCCGAGGACCCTGTGCACGAACTCGTGCCGCCCGGCCAACTGCTTGATGTGCTCCCTGACGCCGACTGGCTGGCCATCAGCGCGCCGCTTACGGAGGAGACGCGCGGAACCATCGATAGGGAAGCCCTGGCGCGGCTGCCACAGGGCGCCCGCGTGCTGAACGTGGGCCGCGGCGAGATCATCGACGAAGCGGCGCTAATCGATGCGCTGCGGAGCGGGCGCCTGGGCGGCGCCTACCTAGACGTTTTCCACGAAGAGCCGCTGCCGCCGGATTCGCCGCTGTGGACGCTCCCGAACGTGATCGTCACGCCGCACAATTCTGCGGTATCCCGCGGCAACGAAGGCCGGGGCGCTGCGATATTCCTGGAGAACCTGGAGCGCTGGGCGCGGGGTGAGCCCCTGCGCAACGAGGTGTTTGCGAGAGCGGAATAGTGCCCTGTGTGCTGATAGCGCCCCTGCCCGAGCCCCGCCATGCGAGGGCACGGGTGCTCTGTGCCCTGTTCGATCCGGCGTGTGGTAAGTAGGCAGAATTCGAACGCCGTTCATTACTTTCTCTGATGCCTGTTATTGACGTACTCAACCGCCGGGGCTACAGTTTCGACATTGTCCACTGACGCGCATGTCAGGTTCCCGGGCAATGGAAATCCAGGAGGGAAGACGGCCGTGAAAAAGGTCAACAATTACTGGCTGCGCAAGGCGGCATCGAGCAGGTTAAGCCGGAGGCGCTTCGTCGGCGGAGCGGCGATGGCCGGGGCGGGAGCGACGAGCCTCGCGCTGGTCGGCTGCGGCAATGACGACGATGACGACGATGTGGCGCCACCACCGCCGGACGACGACGACAATGGTGAACCGGCCCCGACGCCAACGCCGGACGATGAGCCACAAGACGGCGGCACGCTGCGCACCGGGACCTTCCTGGACGTGCTCGGCATCGACCCGCACATCGAGGTGTCGGTGGGTTTGACAACGGCGCAGCGGGTGTACACCTACCTTATCGGCTTCGACAACGTGAACAACGAGTACAAGAACCTGCTTGCGAGCGGCGTGGAGCAGCCAAGCGAGACCGAGTTTGTCTTCACCCTGCGCGACGACGTGCGGTTCCACGACATCGCGCCGGTAAACGGCCGGCAAGTGACGGCAGAGGACGTGCTCTACAGTTTTGAGCGCTTCCGGGACCTGCCAGAGGCGCAGAACAACGACTTCTTCCGCTTCTTCACCGACAGCATGGAGGCGATCGACGACCAGACCTTCCGGCTGACGACGGTCATGCCTTATGCGGAATCGCTTGCGGAGATCGGCGGCTCACAGAAGGCCATCGTGCCGCGCGAGGCGGTGGAGGAATGGGGCGACCTGAGCGCGGATGCGATCGGCGCGGGACCATACATCCTCGAAGAGTACGTGCGCGGCGAGCGCGAAGTACTGGTCCGCAATCCGGACTATTTCGAAGAGGGTCTGCCGCGTCTGGACGCCTGGAACCGCCAGGTCATCCTGGATATGAGCTCGCTGCTGCAGGCGTACGAAGGCGACCAGCTCGATATCAACGGCGCGCTGCTGAACAAGCTCGACTTTGAAGGCCTGGAGCCGCTGCCCGACCGGGTGAGCGGTTCGATGCCGGCGCTGCACTATGGCTCACTGGGCCTGAACGCGTCGATGGAGCCATTCAATGATCCGCGTGTGCGGCGGGCGATGTACCTGGCTTTGGATCGCAATATCTTCGTCAACCTGCTGGGATTTGGCGATGGGTTCCACATGGGACCGTTGAGCGCGGGGCTGGAGTTCTGGTCGCTGAGCCAGGAAGAGCTGGCCCCCTACACGACCCCGAACTACGAGGAAGCACGGGCGCTACTGGCGGAAGCTGGCTACGAAGACGGCTTCGACCTCCCGATCGAAACGTCCGCGGGCGTGCAGCTCTACATCGACCACGCGGAGATCGTGGTGGACGAGCTTGCCAAGGTTGGCGTCCGCGCAACGCTGGAGCTAAGTGACCTCTCGACGTACCTCAGCACGAAGCTGTTCGCGGGCGATTTCGGGCCAGCGACCATCTTCACGCACAACCCTTACGAGACGCCGAAGATCCCGCTCGGCTTCTACCACAAGGACGGCATCGGCGGCGGAAGCTGGTTTGGCTACGACAACCCGGACGTGACGGCGGCCATCGACGCGCAGATCATGGAGCTCGATGGCGAGGCGCGCCGCGAGAAGGTTCGCGAAGCCCAGTTCCTTATCCTGGACGACTGGGCCCCGCTGATTAACCTCTATTCGCCGGTGGCCTACTGGTCGCACCACGAGCGGGTGGGTGGTTGGGACCCCTCGTTCCGCGGCTTCCAGAACTTCCGATACACGGAGTACCTGCGGTCCTGAGCCGCGGGTAGGCGGCGAACTGACCGGATAGCGCCCCGGCAGCACTGCAGAGACCATGTCATCAAGGTCTTCAATGCTGCCGGGGCCAGCATCGGTGCGGGCCACGTCTAGCCACCCTGACCGCGATCATTGACCCGATGAATCGCGGATTCTAGAGTGCGGAGGATTACTACCTGACAACCGTGTCAGGTTATTTCGCAACGAGGGAAGCACATGACAACACCTAACAACTACTGGGCCCGCCGCATGGGCTCGAACAGGCTGAACCGCCGCCGTTTTGTCGGTGGTGCGGCCATGACCGGCGCTGGCGCGACGAGCCTGGCACTGGTCGGCTGCGGCAACGACGACGATGACGACGATGTGGCGCCACCGCCAACCGACGACAACGGCGATCCCGCCCCTACGCCCACGCCCGACGACGCGCCCCAGCAGGGTGGCACGCTGCGAACCGGGACCTTTCTGGACGTGCTGGGCATCGACCCGCACATCGAGGTGTCGGTGGGGCTGACCACGGCGCAGCGTGTCTACACCTTCCTGATTGGCTTCGACAACACGAACAACGAATACCGCACGCTGCTGGCGGATGGAGTCGAGCAGCCGAGCGAGACCGAATTCGTGTTCACGCTCCGCGATGATGTGCGGTTCCACGACATCGCGCCGGTGAACGGCCGCCAGGTGACCGCCGAGGACGTGGTCTACAGTTTCGAGCGCTTCCGTGACCTTCCGGAGGCACAGAACAACGACTTCTTCAAGTTCTTCACCGAGAGCATGGAGGCGGTGGACGACCAGACCTTCCGGCTGACGACGGTGATGCCTTATGCGGAATCATTCTCGGAGCTGGGTGGCAGCGGCCAGCGGGCGATCGTGCCGCACGAGGCGGTGGAGGAGTGGGGCGACCTGAGCGCGAACGCGATTGGCGCCGGGCCCTACATCCTGGAAGAGTACATCCGCGGCGAGCGCGAAGTGCTGCGCCGCAACCCTGACTACTTCGAGGGGGATGTCCCCTATCCGGACGAGTACACGCGGCAGGTGATCCTCGACATGAGCTCCTTGCTGCAGGCTTACGAAGGCGACCAGCTCGACATCAACGGTGCGCTGCTGAACAAGCTGGATTTCGAGACGCTCGAAGCGTTGCCGGACCGCGTGAGCGGCTCGATGCCGGGCCTGCACTACGCATCCATGGGCCTGAACGTTAACGACGAGCGCTTCAGCGATCCGCGTGTCCGCCAGGCCATGTACCTGGCACTGGACCGCAACGCATTCATCAACCTGCTGGGCTTCGGCGACGGGCTGCGGATGGGCCCGCTGAGCGCGGGGCTGGAGTACTGGTCACTGAGCCAGGAAGAACTCGAGCCCTACACGACGGCCAATTACGAAGAGGCCAGGGCGCTCCTGGCAGAGGCCGGCTACGAAGACGGCTTCGACCTTCCGATCGCGACGTCTGCGGGTGTCCAGCTCTATATCGACCACGCGGAGATCGTTGTAGACGAGCTGGCCAAGGTGGGCATCCGCGCCACACTCGAGCTGAGCGACCTTTCTACCTACCTGAGCACGCAGCTCTTCGCAGGCGACTTCGGACCGGCAACCATCTTCACGCACAACCCCTACGAGACGCCGAAGATTCCGCTGACCATGTACCATCGGGATGGGTTCGGCGGCGGCAGCTGGTGGCAATACGATAACCCGGATGTGACAGCGGCCATCGACGCCCAGATGCAAGAGATGGACCCCGAGGCCAGGCGCGAGAAGGTTCGCGAAGCGCAGTTCTTGATTCTCGACGACTGGGCCCCGATGATTAACCTCTATTCGCCGATGGCCTACTGGTCATACAACCAGCGTGTCGGCGGGTATGATCCGACCTACCGGACCTACCAAAACTTCCGTTACACGGAATATCTGCGATCGTAATCAATGAGTGCCTACATCTTTCGCCGCCTTCTGTTGCTTATCCCGGTAATCATCATCGTCACCTTCGGTGTGACCAGCTTGATGAGGCTAGTGCCGGGAGACCCGGCGACGTTGGCACTTGGCCAGCAGGCCAGGGAGGAAGACCGCGAGGCATTCCGCGAGAAGTATCACCTGAACGATCCACTGATCGTGCAGTACGGGCGGTGGTGGCAGGGAGTTTTCCGGGGCGACCTGGGGAGCTCCGTCCGCCACCGCACCGATGTCACCACTGAGCTGCGCCACCGGATGCCCATCACGCTGCAGATGCTGGTGATGGCGGTGATCTTCACGGTCGCCCTAGGGGTGCCTGCGGGCGTGATCGCGGGGATCCGGCGTGGCGGGGCCTTTGACTACGGGGCGCGGCTGTTGAGCGTGGGCGGGCTTTCCATGCCCAGCTTCTGGCTGGGCACGCTGGCGATCACGCTGCCGTTCTTATGGTTTGGCTATTCGTATCCCACAGAACGTGTGAGCATTCTGGACGACCCACTCAAGAACCTGGAGAAGTTCTGGCTACCGTCGTTCATCCTGGCGGTTGGGGCTTCGGCCGGCGTGGTGCGTATCACGCGGTCTGCCGTGCTCGACGTGTTGCGCAACGACTTTGTGCGGACGGCCTATGCGAAAGGGCTGCGGGAGCGGGTGGTGGTGACGCGGCACGTGACGAGGAACGCGATGATCCCGGTGGTGACGCTGTTCGGCCTGCAGATCATCGGCCTGTTTGGCGGCGCGGTGATCATCGAGACGATTTTCAATTTGCGTGGAGTCGGTCTGCTGTTCGTCGAATCCATATTCAACCGCGATTACCCGATGGTTCAGGGTATTATCCTGTTCTTCGCGGTGGTGTTCATGACGATTAACCTGCTTGTCGACCTCACCTACGCATTCATCGACCCGAGGATTCGCTACTCATGACGACGTCGGACACGACCATCACGGCCCAGGCAGCGTCACAAAGCGACGGGATTAACCTGTACCGGCCGTCGCGGTCGAAGCGCGTGCGGCGGCTCATCCGCACGCAGCCGCTGGGGGCGTTCTTTCTGCTGGTGATCGTTGCGTTGATCGTGATAGCGGTCTTCGCGCCATTCTTTGCAACGCATTCTCCGACCACGACGGGCGCGACGAACCTGGAGTCGCCATCGATGGACCACTGGTTTGGTACCGACCACCTGGGGCGCGACATCTATAGCCGTGTGGTCCACGGCAGCCGGACGTCGCTCCAGGTCGGCATTATTGCGACGGCGATCGGCGTGATTGGCGGTGCATTCATCGGACTGGTGTCCGGTTACTTCGGCGGCTGGCTGGATATGTTCTTCCAGCGCATTGTCGATACGTTGATGGCGTTCCCGCTGCTGATCCTGGCGCTGATCATGATCGCCGTGGTCGGCCCCTCCATGCGGAACGTGATGATCGTGGTGGGCATAGGCATCATGCCGGGGGTGTCTCGCATCATTAGAGGCATTGTCCTAAGTGAAAAAGAGAATCAGTACATCGAGGCCGCGAAGACGATCGGCTGTTCTGCGCCGCGCATCCTGTGGCGCCACCTGCTGCCAAACCTTATCGCGCCGATCGTGGTCATCGCGAGCGCGGTCATGCCGGGAGCGATTCTCGTGGAGGCCGGGCTCAGCTTTCTCGGCCTGGGGACGCCGCCACCGACGCCTTCCTGGGGCGGCGACCTGAGCGGCAACGCTCAGCGGTTCTTCCGCCACGCGCCGTGGATGGCGATCTTCCCGGGCCTGGCGATCAGCATCGTGGTGCTGGCCTTCAACCTGGTCGGCGACGCGATCCGGGATATCGTGGACCCGAGGCTGCGAAACCGCTAAAGCTAGCGTGCTTCCCTGAAGCTGCCGCCCGCTATCGCCCGTGCAATATCGGCGGCGGCGGTTTCGTTCATCCCCTCGCCTTCCTCCGGCGCGCCGTACGCGCGGTACCAGAGCATGGAGAGGGTATCGACGGCTTCGTCGAAGCGGCTGTCATCGAAGGGGAATACTTCCCGGTACAGCCAGTCGAAGGCGAACCAGGACACCATGCCACCGAGCGCGTAGGC
>SLAK01000282.1 GCA_007126855.1 Dehalococcoidia bacterium
ACCGCCCAGAAGCCCACGTTGTGCCGGTTGTTCGAATACTGTGGTCCGGGGTTCCCCAGGCCCACAACCAGCCACTCAGCCTCAAGCGACTGCTGCTTCTTCCTTCCAAAAAGGCGGCGAAAGGCCACGGCCACTCTCCTCGCCTGGTCCGGCCCCATCATCGTGGCTATGGATCCACCCAACGCGCAAAAGCGCGGCCGGGCGCTACAATCGTCTTCCACCCCGCATTGGAGGTTGTCCATGGCCACCCGGGAACAGGTCGATGAGTTGAAAATCAAGATGGCCGAAGAACGCGAATCCGTCTTCGCAGCCGCCAGGAGTCTCAGCCGCGAAGACGCCCTCCGCGTGCCCGTCGACGCCGAAGGCGAAGAGCAGTGGACCGCGCTCGAACAGCTTGCCCACCTCTGGGAAATGGAACGGAACTACGACGCCTGGGTGCTCAAGGCGCTGCGCGAAGACAACCCCGACCTTTCCGGCGTCACTGGCGAGCTGGTCGCCATCCCCATCGAGCGCGCCAACGACTCATCCATCAGCGAACTCCTCACCAGGCTCGAAGCCGAGCGCGCCTACACCCTGGGGATCATCGATGCCATGCCGCTCGAAGCCTTCGACCGCACCGCAACCAGCCCCATCTTTGGCGAGCTCACTGTCCTCCAGTGGCTTCGCTCCTTCTACCGGCACGACCGGCAGCACGCCGCACAGATCCAGGGCCGGCAGAGCGACTACCAGCCGCGCTTCGTCGGTGGGAAGGAGCCCAACCAGCGCAAAGCCCGGATCGAAGCAACCCGGGACAATGCCTAGGCGCCCAGCTTCAGCGAGTCAGCGACGTCCGCCGCTTCGTTTTGCTGTGCGACCCCAAGGCCGCGCTTCATTCCGCACCTCGTGCATTGCCGCATCCGGATGGCCTTGGTCTCGACGTTCACGAAGTACGTCCACTCGTGTGCGCAGGTGTCTCGGTTGGTGTTCATCATCATGACCATGGCTCCATTCTCCCCCTCGCCCATTAACACCTCGTTTCCATCGCCTCGATATGGTCAACAGGGGAACCTTCACGGTCTGAGTGGCCCGCATTGCCTCTCGTCCGTCCCCGTGGCTATAGTTGGTGCTGTTACCCCATGCTCATTGACTTACATTCACACACATGGCCCCGCTCGCACGATAGCGTCCTCAACCCCGACGACCTGGTCGTCAGGGCCAAGCAGGCGGGCCTCGACGCAATCGTCTTCTCCGAGCACGACACCGTCTGGGATCACAATTCCATCGAGGAGCTGCGTGCCAAGCACAACTTCCTCATCCTCGCCGGGGTCGAAATCAGCACCGACGATGGCCACATCCTCGTCTACGGCATCGACAAGTACGTATTTGGCATGCATCGCTCCAGGGAGCTCGCCAAGTACGTCGACAAAGTCGGCGGTGTCATGGTCGCGGCACACCCCTACCGCCGCCAGATGCCCTGGTTCAGCCGCAGCGACGACGAATACCAGGCCGCCCTCGAGAAAGCCTCGCGTAACCCTTCCTACGAATTCGTTCGCGCCCTCGAAGTGCAAAACGGCCGCGGCAGCGACAAAGAGAACGAATTCTCGCACCGTCTCGCATCAATCATGGAGTTGCCCGGCACCGCCGGCACCGACTCCCATGCCATCAGCGACATCGGCAAATGCGCCACCTATTTCGAACGGGAAATCCGCGACGAGCGCGAGCTGATCGCCGAGCTCAAGGCCGGCCGCTTCTACGCCGTCGACCTTCGCTCCGGCAAGCCCATGCCCACAGGTCCCGTTATCAGCGGATAAGAGCGGGTGAGTATGCGTATTGCTTCACACTCCGCCCTTCGACCTGTACTATCGTGCTCGGCTCGGCGGTTCCCGGCCGATGCGAAAACTTTCAGGAGAACTTCATGACTTACGTCATCGCCACGCCGTGTATCGATGTACAGGACCAGTCCTGCGTCGAGGTCTGCCCGGTCGATTGCATCTACTTCGACGAGGGCGAAGACCGAATGCTCTTTATCAGCCCGGACGAGTGCATCGATTGTGGGGCCTGCGAACCCGCTTGTCCGGTGACTGCCATCTTTGCAGAAGATGACGTTCCCGCTGAAGAAGCACCCTTCACGGAAATCAACGCCCTCTGGTTCACCGATAAGGCCGCCGCGCGCGCCAAGGTAAACGAACTCAAGCCACCCGCCTGACCGCGCTCCAGCCACAGGGATACTGCAGGGCCGCCCAGCCGGGCGGCCTTCTTGCGCCAGGCAGCGTTGACTGTGCGCTGCCACCCGCTACGCTCGAATCTATTGGGCCACGTATCAAGCGTGGTTACAGGAGAGTGTCTTCCATGGCAGAACGCGCCACCCTTCATGCCCAGCCCAGGACCGTCCTTGGCAAGAAAGTCAAGCAGCTCCGAAACAACGGCATCCTTCCCGCCAACATCTACGGGCGTGGACTTGAGTCAACCGCCGTGCAGCTCGACGAGCGCGAATTCTTCCGCGCCATCAAGAGCTCCGGCGCCCGCAGCATGTTCGAACTCGCCGTCGAGGGAGAAAAAGAGCCCCGCTTTGTCGTCCTCCGCCGCCTCGACCGCTCCGGCGGCACCGGCGACCTTATCCACGCCGACTTCTACCAGGTCGACCTCAACCGGCCCCTCCAGACCAACATCTCCATCATCTTCGATGGCGAATCGCCTGCGGTCCGCGACCTCGCAGGCACACTCCTGCAGATGATCGACACGGTCTCCGTGCGCTGCCTCCCGCTCGACATTCCGGCGGCGATTCACGTCGACCTCGAACAGCTCACCGACTTTGACGTCAGCGTCACGGTCGGCGACCTCGACGTGCCGCAGGGCGTCGAAATCCTCAACGACCCCTCCATCCCGGTCGTTACGGTGAATCCGCCACGACTCCGCCTCCGCGCCGGCGAACTCGAAGAGGGCGAAGAAGGCGAGATCGAAGGCGAAGGCGAGGAAGAAGCTGCTGGAGAGGCAGAAGAGGCAGAGGAGTAGCAACGCGCCGTGCCGTCCAGCGAACGCGACTACCCCTCAGATCCGGCCGAGCTCGGCCGGGAAATGTTCCTTCGCTGGGCCGGCGCGCACTATGCGCGCAGCTTCTCGCTCCAGTCCTTCACGTCCGAAGGTGGTCTCGGCACCGCCAGCTTCACTGTTGGGCGTCGCTGGACCCTTGATTGCGCCATCGCCGACGCATTCGGACCAGGCGCCGAAGTGCGCTACGAAGCCGCACGCGCCGCCCTCGAACGCCGTCTCGACGCCGCGGGTCAGAGCGTGGCCGTCTGGGTCCCTCGCGGCGCCCCCATCCCCGCCGACGAGCCGGCCCTGAGCGAATTCATCGTCGCCCTCGAACAGGCCAAAGCGCTCGACGACGGCCGCCTCGAAGTGCGCCGCCCTGTCACCATCTACCTGCGTCGCACCGCTCCGACCGGCTCCGTCGTCACGGCCCTCGGTGGCCTCGCAGCCCACTGGGCGCAGTTCACAAACAAGGTGCCCGGCTCCTACCAGCTCAACTCCAGCGAGCTCTTCCGTCTCCCCCACGGAGAAGACGACCGGCTCGAGCTGTTCAACCGCATCGTGCAGGCCGCCGCCCAGCCCGATGTCGACGACGGCCTCGATGTCCACGCCGAAGACGCCTGGACCGCCACCAGCCTCCACGAAGGCCGCTCCTACGTTGTCGGCTCGCCGCTGCCTGAAAACGATGAGACCAGCGCTGCCCTGCGCCGCGAGCTTCGACGGCTCCTCAAATCTGCCGAACCCGTCGCCCGCGGCGATGCCGACGCCCGCGCCCTGGTCCTCATCGGCGCCTCCACCTACGCCGACGAAGAGAAACTCTCCTGGGTCCTGCGCGGCATGGACCCGCGGCTCTACTCGGGATTCGATATCATCACCGTCATCACCGATGGCCTGGTCAAGGTTGTGCTCGAACCCCCGCGCAATTCCCTCCCCTGGGATGCCCCGCTGCGCTAAAGCACCCTTGCCGGGACGGAGGCATGGCACATGAGCATTGAGCGCGTAGGATTCGTCGGCCTGGGCATCATGGGTGGCCCCATGGCCACCAACCTCATCAAGGCAGGATTCAAGCTCACCGTCTGGAACCGCACACCCGCGCGGGCCGAACCGCTCGTCGAACAGGGTGCGGCGCTCGCACAATCCCCCGCCGATGTCGCCGCAGCCTCCGAAGTCACGGTCTCCTGCGTTAGCGACTCACCAGACGTCGAAGCCGTCGCCCTTGGCGACCAGGGCATCATCCACGGCGCGCCGCCCGGAAGCATCTACATCGACTGCTCCACCATCTCCCCCGCCGTCGCCCGCAGCGTCGCCGATGCGATGCAGCAGCGTGATGTCGCCATGCTCGATGCGCCGATCAGCGGCGGCGACGTTGGCGCTAAAGCCGGTACCCTGGCCATCATGGTTGGCGGGGAAGCTGAGGCTTTCGACCGCTGCCTCCCCATCTTCGAAGCCATGGGCAAGACCATCGTCCATGTCGGTCCCTCAGGGGCCGGGCAGGTCGTCAAGCTCTGCAACCAGGTCGCCGGAGCCCTCAACCTTCTGGCAATGGCCGAAGCCGTCACCCTCTCCCGGCAGGCGGGCGTCGACCCTGTGAAGATGCTCGAAGTCGTCAGCGCCGGCGCTGCAGGCTCCTGGATGCTCGCCAACCTGGGCCCTCGCGCCGTAGAAGGCGACTTCGCCCCCGGCTTCATGGTCGAACTCATGCAAAAGGACCTGCGGCTTATCGCTGAGACCGCGTCAGAGACCCGTACGCCGCTTCCGGGCTCCACCCTGGTTCAGCAGCTTCTCCGTGTCCTCGAAGCCCGTGGGCGCGGCCGTGAGGGCACGCAGGCCATCGTTGATGCGCTCGCAATCCTCGCCGGCCGCAGCGATGGCGGCGCAGCCTAACTCGCGCGCTGTTCGTCGCTTCCGTACGCCGCTTCTTCCGCCACCGAGGCCTTCCGCTCTTCCTCCAGCCGCTCCAGTGCTGCCGACAGGTACTGCGCAGGCCGCTCATATGCCGGCTGCCACGTGACCCATCCAGCCCACGCTCGTATCCACACCCCGCTGCCGTCCTGGTTTCGCGCGAACGGCTTCGCCCCCAGTGCAGTCCGCGTCCGCTCGGCAAACTGGGCAGCGCCGTCATCCGTCGCATCCGTCAGAAACACCGCAAAGCGCGTCAGGTCCAGCCGCGATACCAGGTCTGACTCTCGCCCCCGCTCCTCGAACACCTCAGCGATGTGCGCCCCGGGCGATGGCATCCGTTCATCGCCTTCTTCAGGCCGGAAGTTCACCACCCGGGTGTCGAACACCACGAGCGCACTCTTGTCCCCGTATCGCTTGCTTCGCGCGATCTCGTGTTGCAACATCGCGGCCAGCTGGGCACGCCCGGGCAGCCCGGTTTCCGGGTCGGCGCCGCGGTGCGATGCTTCGGGCACTGCAGGGCTCTCCGCGCGCTTCCTCCCCCGCAGCGTCAATCCATACACCTCGCACACCCGGAACAGCGCGTACGCCAGCCAAAGGGCCACCACAGCGGTCACTGCAATCGCGGGTTGCGAAGGCGTGAGCACCGCAATCAGCGCGATGCTGACACAGACCGCAACGAGCAGCAGCAACGAACGCTGCACCCGCGAACTACGCAACAGACGGGCCATCGTCTCCTCCTCCTCGCCGGGACACCAGCGCCGGCACGAATCGCCGCTGCCGGGCCAGCTGTTCCCGGGCTGCTTCGTAGAGCTCCCCGCTGGCGCAGCCTCGCGCGCAGGCCAGTCCGAACGTCACCGAAACCGGTAGATCGTCCGGCCATTCCGATGTGTTCAGGTGTTCCAACTCGCGGCTTATCCGCCGGGCCACCCGCCGGCAAAGGTCGATATCTGCGTCCCCGATGATCACCGCGAATTCGTCCGCTCCGAGCCGTGCCGCAAAGTCCGCTGCCCTGATCGACCGCCCGATCCCCAGCGCCGCCCGTTGCAGCATCCGGTCGCCCTCATCAAGACCATAGTTGTGGTTCACCATCCCAGTGCCCACCACGTTCATGAGAATGAGCCCCACACTGCTCCCGGCGCCAGGGCTGCACGCCACGTTCAGCGCCTCGTCAAAAGCTCGCCGGTTATGCAGGCCCGTTAAGCCGTCCGTCGTCGCCTCCCGCTCCAGCCACCGGGTTTTCGTCTCGCGCCGCCGTATCGCCCGCGCCCGCTCGGCCGCCTCCACCACCGATTCCACCAGACCGCAACCATCCCGCACGTCGTCGTGGCCAAACACCGCGATGCGGTCGCCGCCGGTCAGCAGGCACGCATCGCCCGCTGGCGCCCCGACTACCACAAAGGCGATCGGCGCCGCCGAACGCGCAGCCTCGACCATCGCCTTCGCTTCCTCGCAACCAATCCCGTGGTCGAACACCACCACGTCAAAGCGGTCCGACTGCATGTGCTCCAGCGCAACGCGCGGCTCGCGTGAACCCGAGACATGGAACGGCGTATGCGCCTGCAGCGCCTTCCGGACCATCCGGATGCTCGCAATCGTCGTCCCCACCACGAGCACACGGGCGCCCCGCGTGGTCATGAGCGCCGGCGGCAGCTGTGCGGGCATATCCCACCACCTCTACGGTGGGTATCGGCCATTAGCCCATGGTTCCGAAGGCTTCCGTGTCCATTTCGTTGCCGTTTGGCGCTTTGCACTCAGCGGGCATTCAGCGCCCGCGATATCAGTCGAACAGGGGGCCGCCCGGGTCAATCACTGTCCCGTCAGTGCTCACAACAGCGGGCCGCTCCTCGCAGTACCCGTCGTTCTCGCACTTGTCGAATACGAACGCGTCCCGGTTCTTGTCATAGAGAATGCGCCAGGTGCCCACAGCGACGCCTGCTGTGCCCCGCTCCTGCTGCTCCTGGAGGATGGCGATCAGCGCCGCTATCTGTTCTCGTCCCATACTCCATGCTCCTTGTCGTTCGTTACTCCACCGGCGCCGTATCCATCGTGGGCTCGACGGCCGGGACAGGTTCCTTCCCGCTAACTGCAGCGTAGATGATGGCCGAGACACCCGCGATGGCGATCACGCAGACGCCCAGCACAAAGAGCGTCTCCCGCTCACCGATCGCGTCCGCAAGCACGCCCACCGGAAGCCCCGCGATGCCGTGCGCGCCCCACGCCAGCATCGTCAGCGACATCACCCGCCCGTAAAAGGCCGGCTCCGATTCCCGCATGATCAGCGCATTGTTCAACATCTGGAAGCCGCCCATCCCCGCGCCGGTCAGCAACATGCACACCAGCAGCAGCGGGAAACTTGGCACAAACGCCGCCGCCACAAGAGAAATGCCCAGGCCGCCGCAGCTCACCAGCATCACCGGCCACGCCCACCGGCTCCCCGCCACCGCTGCCAGCCCCAGCGTCGCCACCAGCCCGGTCACAGCGCTCACCACCAGGATGAGCCACAGCCGCTCCGAGGAGACGCCAAGCTCGTTCTCCAGGAAGCCCGGCATCACCACCTGGAACGAATACCCCGTGATCGCCACCAGGATGAAGCCGTATGCAAGCAGTTGCAGCCGTGGCCGTTCCTGCAGATGCCTCACTCCCAGCCGCATGTCGGTCAGCACAGAAGTCGCCGGCAACTCAGG
>SLAK01000206.1 GCA_007126855.1 Dehalococcoidia bacterium
CCGGTGACGTAATCGGAATCTGGCCCGGCCAGGAAGCCGACCACCTTCGCGCAGTCCTCCGGCGTGCCGATGCGCCGCAGCGCGACCGACGCTGCGATGCGGTCCTCGCCCGTCCTCGCGAACATCTGGCTGAGGCGGCCGGTGGCGATGTACCCGGGTGCGATGCAGTTCACGGTGATGCCGTAGGGCCCGAGTTCCTGCGCGAGGTAGCGCGTGTACATAATGATGCCAGCCTTGGCGACGCCGTAATGGGCGTAGCCGCCGTCGGGCGACCCTCGCCGCCCGGCCTGGCTCGACACGGTGATGATCTTCCCGGAGCGTTGCTCCTTCATCCCCGGGGCGACGATCGAGCACGTGTGGACCGTGCCGTAGAGGTTTCGCTGCAGCACCGCGTCGAAGAGTTGCGGGTCGACCTCAGATGCGCGCGTCTCGGCGGGCGCGCCGAGGCCCCCGCCGGCGTTGCATACGACGATGTCGAGCCTGCCCCAGTCGCTCAGCGCCTTGCCGATCTCCGTCTCGAGCGCTGCGCGGTCGCCAACATCGGCTTCCAGCCCGATGGATTTGCGCCCCAGCGCTTCCACCTCGTCGACGGTCGTTGTGCCGGTCATCTGGGCGCGCTCGGCGTCGTACTCCTCGAACGACTTGAGGTTGAGGTCGAGCACGGCGACGTCGGCCCCGAGCTGTGCAAGATGGAGCGCATAGGCACGGCCGAGGCCGCGCGCGGCGCCCGTCACGAGCGCCGTCTTCCCCTCGAGCGGTGTGTACAAGTTCTCAACTCCTGGCGTGTGTCCCCGGCAACCCCGCAGCCACACGCGCCGCGGCGGCCGGTCAGGGGCATCCTACCAGCATCACCGCTCAGGAGGGCTTCGCGGGTTCGGGCGGAGAGGAGTTGAGGGCCGCTGGACTTTAGAACGCTTCCATGATCTGGATGACCGCGGGCCCGCCGATGACGATCATGATCGCCGGGAAGATAAACAGCACCAGCGGGAAGACCATCTTGATGGGCGCCTTAAACGCCTGTTCCTCGGCCTTCTGGCGCCGCTTGGTACGGATCACCCCGGTTTGCACGCGGATGACCGAGCCGATGGAGATGCCCATCTGCTCCGCCTGGATGATCGCGTTGATCAGCGAGCGGAGCTCTTCGACGCCGGTGCGTTCGGCCATGTCGGCGAAGGCTTCGCTGCGGGCGCGGCCCATCTGGATTTCCCGCATCGTTCGCGTGAGTTCGGCGGCGAAGGGCCCCTCGACCTTTTCGATGACCCGCGAGAAGGCGGCGTCAATGCCGAGCCCCGCCTCTACCGACGCGGTGGTGAGGTCGAAGGCGTCGGGCAAGGAGCGCCAGATCTGCTTCTGGCGTTGCTTAATGCGGCTGAGCAGCCACATCCGCGGCGCGTAGATACTGAGGATGAGCGGGATGGCGAATGCGATCAGGCCGCCGCGGAGGCCCAGGCCGGCAGCCCAGGCATACATCACCCCGAGAATGGGGAGCCCCCCGGCGAGAAGGCCCACGATCATGATGAACTGGCCGGCCTTCATCCTGACGCCGCCCTGCTCCAGGGCGGTTTCCACCCTGGCGGTCATGGCCGAGGGCAGCAGGCCATTCATGCGCTTCGAGAGACCACGGGCCAGCGGCTGCAGGACGCGGACCGAGAACGCGGCTTCCGGGTCGGGCAGACCTTCCCTGGAGGAACGCGTATAACGGAGCCCGCCCAGGCGCGCCTCCATCGCGGGGTCCTGCACCTGCCGGTAGAGCAGGCCATACATCATCAGGGTGACGGAGATGAAGGTCCCGGCGGCAATGAGCAATTCCATGGCTTAGACCTCGATGTTCACAATGCGGCGGATGACCAGGAACCCGACGACTTCCATGCCCACCGCGGCGCCGAGCATTACCCGGCCGAGCGATTCGGTGAAGAGCAGCGAGGCGAATTCCGGGTTCATCATGTAGAAGATCACGAAGAGCACCGGCGGGATGCCGCCAATGACATAGCCCGTCAACCGCTGCTGGCTGGTGAGTGTCTGGATCTCGCCCCGGATACGCTCCCGCTCCCGCATGGTGTGCGCGACGTTGTCCAGGATTTCCGCCAGGTTCCCGCCGACGCTGCGCTGAATGAGGATAGCGGTGATCACGATATCGAAGTCGGGACTGCCCACGCGGCGGTTCAGGGCCTCGAGCGCATCCTCGATAGACGCGCCGACTGCGATGTCCCGCAGCGTGCGGCGGATCTCCAGGGAAATGGGTTCCGGCATCTGCGTCCCGGCGCTCTCGATCGCCTGGACGAAGCCGAAGCCGGCGCGGAGGCCGCTGGACACCATAGAGATAAGCTCCACAAGCTGGTGTTCGAGCTTGCGCTTGCGGCTGGAGATGCGCTGCGAGACCCAGAAGCCCACCGCCAGGTAGCCGAGCGGCGCCAGCGCGATGCCGAGTAGCGGTATGGGCAGCAGCATCATACCTACCAGTGCCACGAAGGCCGCCGCGGCCAGGCGGAGTATCAGGTATTCCTTCGGGTTCAGCGTGAGCCCTGCTCTCTCCAGGTCGAGCGTCCAGTTCGCGGAGATGTTCGAGGACACGAGCGTGATGCCGGCGAGCTGGACTGCCGCCCGGCGCCGAAGGGAGATTTCGTTGCCCGTGTCCTGCGCGTCTGCTTTGGTATCGCGAAGCCCGTGGAGGCGCGCGGCGGCCTGTTCCGGCACGCCGGCAGGCCCCAGGAGCCAGAGGACGGTGGTTGCGGCAAACGCGCCCGCGGCAAGTGAGGTCAACAGCGCAAGTTCCATCACGCTACCCTCCGCTCGCGATCGAAGATGTCGGGCGGCAGCTCGATGCCTGCGAGCGCGAATTTCGAGGCGAAGTTCGGGCGGATGCCCGTCGGCCGCAGCGCGCCGTGCACCCTGCCGTCCGCATCCACGTGATCGAGCTCGAACAGGAAGATGTCCTGCAGCGTGACCGTGTCGCCCTCCATGCCGCTGACTTCAGTGACGTGGGAGACGCGCCGCGACCCATCCTGAAGCCGGCTGACCTGGACGAAGAGGTGGACGGCGGAGGCGATCTGGTCGCGGATGGCGCGCTGGGGCAGGTCCATGCCCGCCATGAGCACCATGTTCTCCAGGCGGGCGACCGCATCGCGCGGCGTGTTCGCGTGCACCGTCGAGATCGAGCCGTCGTGGCCGGTGTTCATCGCCTGGAGCATGTCGAAGGCTTCCGGGCCACGGACCTCGCCGACGATGATGCGGTCGGGGCGCATACGCAGGGTGTTGCGCACCAGGTCGCGCTGGGTCACCGCGTTCTTGCCTTCCATGCTGGGTGGCCGCGATTCCAGCGTGATGACGTGCTCCTGCTGGAGCTTCACTTCAGCAGGGTCCTCGATGGTGATGATGCGCTCGGTGTTCGGGATGAAGCTGGAGAGCGCGTTAAGGAGCGTCGTCTTACCGGTGCCGGTACCACCGCTGATGATGATGTTCAGGTGGGCGCGGACACACATGGCCAGGAATTCGGCCGTTTCTTCACTCAGTGACCCGACGGCGATGAGGTCGGCCATCCGCATCTTGTCCGCCATGAACTTCCGGATGGTGATGGTCGGCGCCTTGGGCGATACCGGCGGGATGGTGATGTTGACGCGGGAACCGTCGGGCAGGCGCGCGTCCACCATGGGGCTGGATTCGTCGATGCGGCGCCCGAGCGGCGCCACGATGCGCTCGATGATACGCATGGCGTGCCGGTTATCGCGGAAGCGCGCGGAGCTGCGCAGGATGCGTCCGTTCAGTTCGTAGTAAATGCGGTCCAGTCCGGTCACCATCACTTCGGAGACCGAGGGGTCACGCAAGAGCGGCTCCAGCGGGCCGAGGCCGAGCACTTCATCGGCGACCGATTCGATAAGTTCGTCGCGGCTGCCGGAGACCTGGATGTTTTCCTGACTGATGAGTTCGCGCGCCGCCTTTCTCACCGCCTCGCGCTGCTTGTCCGGCGGCATGCCGTCCAGTGCGCCCTGTTCCAGCTCCTCGATCAGCAGCTCGTGCAGGCGGATCTTTGCCGACTCGAGCTGCGCATTGCCGCGGCGTGGTTCGGCGGGGGCGGCGGGCGGAGCAGCGGGTTCGGGCGTCCTGGGCCGGACGGCTGATGCGTTCGCCACATTGTGCAGGGGCGCCGGCTCGGTTAGTGGCTGAACGGGGCCGGGTTTGGGCGCAGGTGTATCCTCGGGCCGGGGCGCTTCCCTGGCTTCCGCTTCCATCCCCCAGCGCCGCTGGGGGCGCCCGATCTGGCCCGAAGGCCGAAGCCGGGTGCGTTCCTTCGCCTCGTGGTCGCCGTCGCGGTCCTCGCCGTCGGATGCCAGCCGCCGCCGCGCGGCAGCCCAGCCAAAGCGCCGCTGCTCTTCCTGTTCGCGTGACTGTTCCTCTGTCATCCGGCTACTCCCGTTTTCGTTGCTTTAGGCCGACTTCCGCATGAATGGGAACAACAGCTTCCCGAGGCCGCCTTTGCGCTTCGCGTGTGTGTTGCCGCGGACGCCTGCCAGCGAGCGGGCCATTTTCTGGATCTCTATTGAGACCTTCGAGTTCGGCCGGAACATCACGATGGGCTTGCCCAGCTGTGCCGACCGCACGACTTCGTTGTCCTGCGGGATCCGCCACCAGAGGGGCGAATCCAGCGTGTTTTCCACATCGCTCTCGCGCACGCCGGTGTCCACGCCGGCGCGGTTGAGCACGACTTTGATCCGCTCCTCGTCGTTCCCAAAGCGCTCGTGCAGCATCTCCAGCGCAAGCACGGTGTCCTTGATGCTGGCCATGTCCAGCGTGGTCACCAGCAAGATCATGGAGCCGACTTCGATTGCCGCGGCCACGATCTCATTGAAGGTGCCCGGCGTATCGAGGATCACGAAGTCGTGCGTTTGGGCGAGCACGTCGATGACGTCGCGCACGTTCTTCGCGGTGAGATGGCGCCAGTCGCTCGGGCGAGTTGGCGCCGGCAGGATGCGCACGCCGGACTCGTGTTCCACCAGGTAGTCGTGCAGGGACTGGCGATCGATGTTTTCCAGGTTGCGCGCCAGGTCGGCGATTGAGCGTTCGACGGGGATATCCAGCGTGATCGCGACATCGCCGAAGCGGGTGTCCATGTCGACCAGCGCGACGGTCTGGTGTGCCTCCGTCGCCAGGGCAACGGCCAGGTTCGAGGAGATGGTGGTTTTGCCGATGCCGCCTTTGGCGCCGAAGACCGTGATGATGGTGCCCTGGGGCACGGGCTCATCCAGCTCGCCGCGCCGCCGCATCATTTCCCGTTCCTTCCGCTCCAGGACCGAAAGGATGGAGTCCTCCAGCATCTCTTCGCTGAGCGGTTCCTGGAGGTAGTCGGAGGCGCCGTTGACCATGGACTGGCGCACCAGCTTGATGTTTGCCTCGGTCGAGAACACGACGATCGGCATATCCGGCATCCCATCGCGAAGCTTGGCGAGCGTCTGGATGGGCCGCACCAGCGGCTCTTCCACGCGCATCAGGACGATGTCCGGCCGTTGGGTTACCGCAAGCGTGAATGCTTCCACGCCGTACCCCGCGCTTGCGATGACCTCGAGCCCGATGAGTTGCAGCATTTTCTGCAGCTCTGCGGCGCTTTCCCGGTCGGGGTCGACCACAATGACCTGCGGAACCCTCGACATCATGTATCCTCCACCGTCGCCTGGCCCTTTCGGGGCCGAGATTCGAATGACGCCCGGCTTTGCCCCGCCGGGCGAAGAGCGTCGCTTCTTAGTCCACGAACACGTCGTCGAGCGTCCACGTGATCGTGCCGCCCAGGTGTTCCCGGTCGCCCTGGTAGCGGGTCATGATCCGGTACTGGCCCTGGTCGTCCTTCATCGCGTCGATAATGGCCACCTTGGCCGCATCCGCCGGCTCGAGGGCCAGCGTGATCGAGATGGCCTCTTCGTAGGTCGCGATATCGTCCAGCGGGCGATAGGGCGGGGTGTCGCTGTCGCCAGTGCTTTCGCTCAGCGCCTCACCGTTCGTCCCGGTCATGGCGGGCCCAAAGGGGACGAGCGACTGGGAGACTGCGACGACCATGACGTCCTGGGCGATGATTCCCGACACCAGGTCGAGCTTCTCCTCGCCGGTCAGCGGGTCGACCGTCACCAGCGACGTTATCCCGAGCACATCGACGCGGTCGCCGGGCTGGGGAAGGCCCGCGTTGGCCCAGGCTTCGTGCGGGATCTGGAGCGAAAGCGCACGCAGCCCTGGCGGCACCTTGAAGGCGAGGCTGTTTTGCTCATCGCCCGTGGTGACCTTGGCGCCAAGGGCCTGCTCACCAGCGTAGATGCGCGTGGTCGTAACCTTGCCCACCACCTCGTCCGGGTCCGTCACGACCCCGGGGAGCACCGAACCCGAAGGAATCGACTGTTCGACCAGCATATCGGGCGTGATAGTGGCCCCGAATTCGACGTCGCGCGCGAACACGAGCACGGTTTCCATCTCGCCTGCGGTGTGCAGGGCGTCCTGCACGGCTTCGTCGCCTCCGCCGCGGGTACTGAGGAAGGCGAACATCAATGTTGCGCTGAGCACGCCAAAGAGCGCCGCGAGCATGAGCACGCCGCGGTTCCGGTTTGATCCTGATGCCACCTGTGCTATCGAACGTGCCATGGCAGAGTCCTCCCGATTGCACTATCGGTTGGGGGGAGCCATCCCTGCAGGGGGCTTAACCTGCCGATGGCTTCCGATTGGTCGGTCGTGTTTCTCAAAGTTCTTGTGTCCAATGTGCTCGCCGCTCCGGCTGCGGCGCGCACGGGGGTATTGCAGCGGCCCACTCGGTGTGCCGACCGATTCTGTGTGTTCAGGGTTTTGCCAGGGGAAGGCGAACGCTTACCGTGCCGCGGCTATTCCAGCCGCATGGACGATTGTCCCGTGATGGCCGGCGCACTCAGATTGCCGCCGGAGATGACACTCAGGAGCCCGCCAAGCGGCGTAACAAACTCGAAGTCGTAGGCCAGGTCGATCTCGACGGTCTCGCCGCGGGCGCCCTGGATGTTCGACGCCGTGATGGTCAGGCGGGATGTGTCGAGCGAAGCCGCCGACTCGGTGATGCGGGTCTGGACCGCGAACATATCCTGCTGCACCGCTGCGGTGCGTGCGCCTTCGCGTGCGGCGTTGGTCACCACCAGCCATGTGTGAAAGGCCCTGCCGAAATCGACCAGGGCGAAGATCAGCACCAGCATGATGGGCAGGACCATGGAGAATTCGACCAGCGTCTGGCCCGATTCCGTGGTGCGTACCCGGAAGAAGGGGCGTTTCCACAGCGGGAGTTTCGGCCTGGCCTGTTCCGGATGGTTCATGGGGCGATGACCTCGTGCAGCGTGGGGGATGCGTTGGGCCACTCGTGCGAGTGGCGATGGACTGGATGCTGAAACGGAAAGCGGGGTGGGCGGGACTCGCCGCGCCACCCCGCTCCGTTTGCTGGTGACGGATTAGAACGCGTCGGTGATTTGCCCGAGGACGTCGGTGATGCCGGTGCCCAGGAGCTGGAGGGCGCCGATGGCTACCACGGCGACCAGCGCCAGGATCAGGCCGTACTCGGCCAGGCCCTGTGCCTCTTCGTCGCTGTGCG
>SLAK01000443.1 GCA_007126855.1 Dehalococcoidia bacterium
CGCCGAGCCCCGCGAGCAGAGCCAGCACCGTGAACCCTGCTGCGTAGCTGTCGGTCACGTCATAGAGCACCCCGGCGATCACGGGTCCGGCGATCATCCCGGTAACGCTGATGGCCGAGGACAGCCCCATGATGGTGCCGAATGATTCCCTGCCAAAGTAGTCCGCCCGGATGGCCACCAGCAGCGGACCCCGCATTCCCCACGAGATGCCGTGGATCAGCGCGAAGCCGGCGACCATGAGGAACATGGTCGCGTGCGCCAGCATGAGCATGGCCACCATGTGCCCCACCATGCAGCCGGTCACCAGCACCCGCTTGCTCATCCGGTCCCCGAGCATCCCACCGCTCACCATGCCCGTTACCTGCAACATCGCCACCAGCACCACCACGGCGGATGCCTGCTCGATCGAATAGCCCAGCCCTTCGCTCAGGTGTGCCACCAGGTGCACCATCACCGCCGACACCACCAGCAGCGCCGCCGCATGCCCGACCGAGATGTACCAGAACTGCGGCGTCCGGATGGCAGCCCGCGTCGTGAATCCCGGGTTGGCCGCCGGTCCTGCGGCGCCGCCCCCGGGATTGCCCGTGGCCGAGATGTCAGCCTCGTCCTCCAGCGGGCGGCCATCCGGGCCATAGCCGTAGGACTCCGGCCGGTCCCGCACCAGCCGGCTCAATGGCCAGGCCACCGCCAGGATGACAAAGCCCGAAACGAACGCCATCGGCCGCCAGCCTGCGGTCGAGATGATCAAGGCCACCAGCGGCACCAGGAGCGCTCCAACCGGGAATCCCGTCTGCATCAAGCCCAGCGCTGTCGCCCGCCGGCGTTCGAACCAGTTGACGACGGCAATCGTCAGCGAGAGGAACCCGGCCAGGCTCGAGCCCACCGCCATCAACGCCAGCGCGGCGAAGAAGGCCAGCGGCGAGCCAACCTGGCTGAACGCCATGAACCCCACCGCGAGAATGACCACCCCGATGCGCATCACGCGCCGCGGCCCGAAGCGGTCCACCATCCAGCCCTGCAGGGGCCCAAGCCCGCCGACAGCGCCCACGCTGATAAGCGCGAAACCGGCCGAGAGCATCGTCCGGCTCCATCCGAATGCATCCCCAAGGGCCACCATGTAGACGCCGCTCGACTGCAGGAGCAGTCCGGCCATCACCACCTGCACGGCCACGCTGGTGCCCACGATCCACCAGCCGTAAAAGAGCCGTCGCGGGTCGAAGCGCCGTGCCGGGAGTTGCTGCGGTCCGGTCATCGGCGGCACGCTGCCTTCGCCCGAGACAAGGCGGGAAGGCCATGCGTTGCCGGGAGCCGTTTGGAGACCATGCGCGCACTAACTCCAGCGGCCGCCCGCCGCCCCGTCAAGCCCCCGGGGCTGGCATCCGGTCGTTACGGCAGGTTGGCCCCCCAAATCGCGTCCATAGGGTGGGTCGAAAGCCTTTGCCCGGGTTGCTAGACTGGGCAATGAGACGTAGGGTTCAACCGGATGCTACTCCACCAGCAATGGTGACCTTCAAACGGGGGATAGCATATGCGGACCGATACAGACGCTTCGAGCCGTACCAACGCGGAGCAGCGGCAGGCGCAAGAACACAGACATAGACAAGACGCCTCCAATGCTTTGCCAACCGACGACGCCAGGATCTTCCGGCGCGTCTACCACAGCGAATTCACCACCCCACCAGACGAAC
Source organism: Dehalococcoidia bacterium (assembly GCA_007126855.1). Classification (GTDB taxonomy): domain Bacteria; phylum Chloroflexota; class Dehalococcoidia; order Tepidiformales; family Tepidiformaceae; genus SLAK01. The sequence goes on from SLAK01000443.1 coordinate 1,689, forward strand.
AGCCGGATAACCCCGAACCACCGGGCGCAAACGGCACCACCGAGCCAGACGAGAACGATCGTCGTCCCGGACACGAAAGACTCGGCATCGCCTTCGTCATGGGTTTGGTCATATGCGCGGCAGTGCTTGCACTGGCCGCATTTTTTGCGCCCAGCGGCCTGGCCTGGTCCATCGCGCTCGGCATTCTCCTGGCCGCGCTCATCCTCTGGTGGTTCAAAGGGCTGGACGAAGTCGTCTTCCCGCAGCGCAACCGCTCGCGGGATCACAGCCACCGGCGCAGCCAGTAAGCCGGGAACGCACTCCTCGCACCAGGCGCGAGCCGAACCGTGCCGGCAGGGCGGTCTGGCGTCCGCATATTCGTTCGCAGTGCTTTGATACCTCTGCAGCACCGGCTCCCGCGGCCGGTGCCTTCTTTTGTGCGCCTGTTCAATCCGCGCGGGGTTCGGCGGCTACCTCGTGTGTCTCGTGCGAGATTGGCCGGCCAAGCGCGTTCCGCAGCCGCTTCTCCAGCTCGATCGCTAGGAAGGTCAGTACACCGATGCCGATGATGAAGCCCCAGGCCTCCAGGCTAATCGGCTCCGTGGTGAACAGCAGGTTCAGCGGCGGCGCATAGGTGAATGCGAGCTGGAGCACCACCATGGCGGTGACACCGTAAACGATCCACAGGTTCGAGAACACGCCGAGCGAGAACATGGACTTGGTCATGGAGCGGCAGTTCAGCAGATAAAAGATCTGCACCACGATGAACAGGTTCACCGCGATCGTCCGGGCTTCGTCGATCGAGGCGCCGCCGGCGTCCGCCCAGTGGAAGAGCCCGAAGGCGCCTCCCACCAGGAACGCGGACACGATCAACATCCGCCCGCCCATGGCGCCGGTCAGCAATCGAGCATTTGGATCTCGGGGCGGACGCTGCATGATACCCGGCTCCTTCGGTTCAAATGCCAGCATCAGACCGAGAAACACCGCCGTGGTCATGTTCACCCAGAGGACATGCACCGGGAGCATCGGCAGCGTCGCCCCAACCGCCACCGCAAGGAGGATGACCAGTGCCTGGCCAAGGTTCGTGGGCAAGATGTAGACGAGGAACTTCGTCAGGTTGTCGAATACACCGCGGCCTTCCTCCACGGCAGCCTCTATCGACGCGAAGTTGTCGTCGGTCAGCACCATGTCGCTGGCTTCCTTGGCCACCTCGGTGCCGGTGACGCCCATGGCCACGCCGATATCCGCCTGGCGCAAAGCGGGTCCATCGTTCACGCCGTCGCCCGTCATCGCGACCACGTGGCTGCGCGCCTGCAACGCCCGGACGAGCCGCAGCTTGCCATCCGGCGGGATGCGCGCGAACACATGCGTATCCTGGGCCACGTCGTAGAGATCGTCATCACCGATACGCTCGAGCTCGCGCCCCGTCAGGGCCTTGGGCATCTCCCCACCGGTGTCGGTGCCGGGATGCCCGATGCCCAGCTCCCGCGCGATGGCTGAAGCCGTGATCGCGTGGTCGCCGGTGATCATCTTCACCGTGATGCCCGCCTCTTTGCAGGCGCGTACCGCCTCGATCGCCTCCTCACGCGGAGGATCGATCATCCCCTGCAGGCCGACCAGCGTAAGCCGGGACTGCACGTCGTCGTGAACGACGTCCTCCTTATCCAGCGGGACCGTCTTCTCTGCAAAGGCCAGCACCCGGAGACCGTTGGACGCCAGGTTTTGCACTTCCTCCAGCACCCGGTCGGCATCCAGCTCGATCGTCTTACCATCCGGCCCCATGGCGTTGTCGCAGCGCTGCACGATGGCTTCCGCCGACCCTTTCATGAAGATGACGCTCTCCTTCCCCTCCTTGGGCCGGTGCAGCGTCGCCATATACTGGTGTTCCGATTCAAAGGGAACTTCGTCCACACGCTGCAGTAAGTCGTCGTATTCATCGGTCCGCAGGCCATACTTGTTGGCCGAAACGAGTAGCGCGCCCTCCGTAGGATCGCCCCGGATTCCCCAGCGGCCGCTCTGGTCGTCCTCGATTAGCGATGAGTCGTTGCACATCAACCCGGCAAGCAAGCATCGCTTCAGCGCCTCGTTTGAATCCGGCGCATCGAGTTCGGGATCTACGTCCCCGTGGGGCTGGTATCCGACGCCGCTGATGGAATAGAAGTGCCCGCCCGACCAGATCCGCTGCACCGTCATCTGGTTTTCCGTCAGCGTCCCGGTCTTGTCGCTGCAAATCACGGTGGTGCTACCCAGGGTTTCGACGGCTGGCAGCTTGCGGATGATCGCACGCTGGCGAGCCATGCGTGCGACACCGATGGCCAGCGTGATGGTGACCACTGCAGGGAGCCCTTCGGGGATGGCAGCAACGGCCAGCGCGACGGCCGCCAGGAACGCTGCGGAAACCACTTCGCCGTGCAAGAGGCCCAGGCCAAAGGTGACCACCGCCAGGGTCAGGATCGCCACCAGCAATATCCGGGAGAACCACGCGATGCGGCGCGTCAGCGGAGTCGCGATGTCCTCAGCGCTCTCCATCAGCTTGGAGATGTGCCCAACCTCGGTCCGCGGCCCGGTCTCCACCACCACGCCTGTCGCCTGACCGTAGGTCACCAGGGTCGAGGAAAACGCCATCCCCTTGCGGTCGCCAAGCTCGGTATCCTCATCGACCGGCGCAGTGTCTTTTGCCACCGGCACCGACTCCCCGGTGAAGGCAGCCTCCTCCACCTGCAAGTCCCGCACCCGCAGCAGCCTGAGATCTGCCGGGACCTGGTCTCCCGACTGCACGAAAACGATGTCGCCGGGCACAAGCTTCGAAGCAGGAATGCTGTGGCGCTCACCTCCACGTATGACCGTGGCATCGGTGGCGAGCGTCCTGGTCAGGGCATCCAGCGCGGATAGCGCCCGCGCTTCCTGGATATAGCCCACGATGCCGATGAGTACCACAACGCCAAAAATGACGCTCGCATCGACATACTCCGCGAGCAGCACCGTCACGATGCCGGCGACGATCAGGATGTAGATGAGTGGCTGGTGGAACTGCAGCAGGAAGAGCTTGAGCTGGCTGGGGCCGCCCTTCGCCTCTACTTCGTTGGGCCCGTATTCCTCCAGGCGCCGCTCGGCTTCCGCCCAGTCCAGTCCCTTTGAAGCGCTGGTGTCCAGCCGCTCCAGGACGTCCTCAGAGGACAGTGCGTGCCATGCAGTTGAACGTTCGTTGGCCATACCTGCTGCTGAGTGCTCCACCTATTATTGCGTCCCCCGGTCGCCCCGATGCGGATACGAAAAGAATCCGTTAAGGCCAGACATGGCCTCACGGATTCTGCCGCGGCGCCCGGGCCGCCAGATGATCAAGGGTAGCAGTATTGATTTCCCGGCCGCGCCGCACATGAGAAAAGCGCCACCCCCTCGAAGGGGGCAGCGCTTCCCTGTGGTGCTATCGGGATTTGGCGTCCTAGACCTTCTCGACTGCCAGCTCCCCGTGCGGCACAGGCTTCTCCCGCGCAGGGCGCAACTGGAGAGCCGGGACCCCGAGGATTGCTGCGCCAACCAGGATTGCCAGGCCGATGCCGGTCAGCAGCAGAGTGAGCCCCATCACGATGACGAAGTTGCCAACCTGCTCCGCGAAGTACGCGGTCTCCAGCGAGGTGATGAGCGTGGTTGCGGTGATCCAGCTCGCCCGGTCTCCATTGGCAACCGGGTTGCCGTTACCGTCGACCGCTGCCTCAGCCGGGTCGTTCGTGCCGGCGGGGTTCCCATCCGGGGTTGCGAAGCGGCCCATCTCGGCATAGGTCAGGCCCTCGGTGCGGTTGAGCTGGTGCTCGCGGATGATTTCCGCCTGTGCCCGCGCCTTCGATCCGGTGTTGACGTGCTCGCCGGGAATTCGGGAATCCTGCGGTGCGATGATGTTCTCTTGGGCGAGGGTATCCCGCACATCGGCGCGGCCCTGATAACCGACGACCATCGAGGCGAGGCCAGAAACGACGAGGATGGCTGCGGCGGCGAGACCGCCAATGGCGAGAAGTTTGGGTGTTGACATGTTGCTCCTCCTTTGAGCGTAGTCGCCTTTCGCCTTTTTTCGCCTGTGACCTCTCTTGGGATGTCACCTTTGCGATGGCTGGTTGACTACCTGTATTTTCGCGACTCAAGGGCTGGAGCGAATGTCCGTTGGTTCCTCTCCGAAGCGACCAATGGGTACCAATTACGCATTGTGAACGTAATCACAGATGCACCATCTATACCCGCATGGGTGCCGCCTATTCATTTCACACTGCCACACAATTGCCAGATAGCAACGACTGCTTGTCCATAGGCGTGACCTATACGCGAATTGGCGCCACCCGTCCTGTCGCCGGTTGCAAGCGTCCCGGACTGGCAGCGGGCTCGCCGGCCGCCAGGGGCGCCAGGCGCCCGTCCGGGCCGGCTCGCAGGTTGTATGCTGAGGCCATGCGAGTTGAACGCCACGGCCGGGTAATGCTGCTCATCCCCAGCGAGAGCTACCGGGCGCCGGACTTCATGGCGGCTGCGGCGAATCTTGGCATCGAAGTCGTGGTCGGCTCGGACCAGGCGAGCCCGCTGGAACACCTTAGCGAGGGCCGCCACGCCGCATTTGCCTTCGGCGACCCGGAGACCGGCGCAGGCCAGGTCGAAACCTTCGCCGACCAGTTCCCGCTCGATCGCATCATGGCCGTCGACGACGCCGGGGCCCGCCTGGCCGCGCACGCTGCCCGCAGGCTCGAAATCCCGCACAATCCGGTCTCGGCCGTCGAGGCGACGCGCAATAAGGCCATGCTCCGCGAGCGCCTGGCGCGCTCAGGCGTGCCATCTCCGCCCTGGCTGGTCGCACCCATGGATGCGGACCCGCCAACCATCGCACGCACGGTGCAATTCCCCGTCGTGCTCAAACCGCTCTCGCTTTCGGCGAGCCGCGGCGTCATCCGGGCAAACACGCCGGGCGAATTCGTCGACGCTTTCGATCGCATCCGCCGCATCCTGGGCGAGCCCGATGCCCGCGAAGAATGCGGCGACCTCTCCGACCGCATCCTCATCGAAGGCTATGTCCCCGGCATCGAAGTCTCGCTCGAAGGCCTGCTTAGCGAGGGCAAGCTGCACGTCCTCGCGCTGTTCGACAAACCGGACCCGCTCGAAGGCCCCTTCTTCGAAGAGACTATCTACGTAACGCCGTCGCGCCTCCCGCCAGATCAGCAGCAAGAGATCGTCGGAACCACCGAACGCGCACTTGCAGCCATCGGCCTCCGGGATGGCCCGGTACACGCAGAACTGAGGCTGAACGACGACGGAGTCTATCCGATCGATATCGCGGCGCGCTCGATTGGCGGCCTGTGTTCGCGCACGCTCACCTTCGGCACCGGCATGTCGCTCGAAGAACTCCTCCTGCGGCACGCAACGGGGATGGACATCCCAACGCTCGAGCGTGAACAGCAGGCATCCGGCGTGATGATGCTCCCGATACCCGGCAGCGGCACCCTTGAGTCCGTGCACGGAATAGGACACGCAGAAGCTGTCGATGGCATACAGTCGGTCACGCTCACGATACCGATCGGGAAACACGTCACGGCCCTGCCGGAAGGCAATGAATACCTCGGGTTCATGTTCGCCCGCGGCGACACACCTGAAGCCGTCGAGCGTGCGCTACGGGAAGCGCACGACCGGCTTCGCTTCGACATCCACGCCGACGAATGATGGCCCGGTAACTACTGCCTGCCTGCTAAATTCCGAGTGCCTTATCGATTGGAGCCAACTGCTCCATTGTGGGCTCCGCTCAGCAGAACCACGCTTCGGTGAGCCCCGGCACCGCCTTCCGCGGCTGCGGGCGTACGCTTACCGGTACGTCGCGGCCGGCCGCCA
>SLAK01000149.1 GCA_007126855.1 Dehalococcoidia bacterium
CGCTTTCGCGGAGTTCGCGCTCGCGGCGGGCCAGGTTGATGAGCCGTTCCGCATTCACGACGACCGTGCCCCGGTCGTAGCCCAGGGTGTCGAGCGCGCCAGCCATGGCCAGGTGCTCGATGGCGCGGCTGTTGGTGCCGCTGAGGTCGGCGCGCTTGCAGAAGTCCTCGACGTCGCGGTAAGGGCCTTCATCGCCATCGCGGGCGGCGATGATGCCCTCGACAGCGGCGGCGCCAACGTTCTTGACCACGCCCAGGCCAAAACGGATCGCAAGCGAGCCGTCGTCGCGGCGCTCGACGCTGAAGTTTTCGAAGCTGCGATTCACGTCGGGCGGGAGCACTTCGATGCCAAGGCGCAGGCATTCAGCGACGGCGGCGGCGATGCGGGCGTAGGGGTCGGGAGCGCTGCGGGTGAGCTGGAGCACGGCGGTCATGTACTGCGCCGGGTAGTTCGCCTTGAGGTAGGCCGTTTGGTAGGCGATGTTGCCGTAGCACCAGCTATGCGCCTTGTTGAAGGCGTAACCGGCGAAGGGCTCGACAAGGTCGAAGACTGCTTTCGCCTCTTCTTCGCTGTAGCCCTGCTCGACGGCGCCGCTGGTGAAACGCTGGCGTTCCGCAGCCATGATCTCGGCTTTCTTTTTCCCCATGGCCTTGCGCATGATGTCGGCTTCGCCAAGGGTGTAGCCGGCGAACTGCCGCGCGATCAGCAAGACCTGATCCTGGTAAACGATCACGCCGTAAGTCTCGTCCAGGATGTCGGCCAGCTTCGGATGCGGGTAGGTGACTTCGACGCGGCCGTGCTTGCCGTCGATGAAACGCGGGATGTGCTGCATCGGGCCCGGCCGGTAGAGGGCGACCATGGCGCAGAGGTCAGCGATGTTGGTCGGCTGCAGCTCCTGGATGTAGCGGCGCATGCCGGCGGATTCAAGCTGGAAGACGCCGAAAGTCTCTCCCTTGCCCAGCATCTCCATGGTCTTCGGGTCGCCATCGGGAAGTTCGAGGATATCGATGTCTTCGCCGGTGGTTTCGCGGATGAGGTCGACCGCCCGGCCCAGGATGGTGAGGTTTGAGAGCCCGAGGAAGTCCATCTTCAGGAGGCCGATGGCGGCGACCTGGTCCATCGCGTACTGGGTGGTGGGGATGCTGGTCTCATCGCCGCGGCTCGGGCGCTGGAGCGGGACGTGCTCGGTCAGCGGCTCGCGTGAGATGACGAGCGCGGCAGCATGGGTGCTGGCGTGGCGGGACACGCCTTCGAGCTGGCGCGCGGTGTCGAGTAGCCGCCGTACGCGCGGGTCAGCCTCATGGATCGTCTTGAGCTCGGCCACTTCGTTGACCGCTTCGTCCAGCGTGATGTGGAGCTGATTGGGGATGAGGCGCGCGACACGGTCGGTATCGGCATAGGTGAAACCGAGCGCGCGGCCGACATCGCGGACAGCCGCCTTCGCACCGAGCGTCCCGAAGGTGATGATCTGCGCGACGCGGTCGTGCCCGTAGAGGTTGTAGGCGAACTGGATCATCTCTTCGCGGCGGTCATCGGCGAAGTCGAAGTCGACGTCGGGCATTTCGCGCCGCTCAAGGTTGAGGAAGCGCTCGAAGACGAGCCGGTTTGCGATGGGGTCGATATCGGTGACCCCGAGGGAATAGAGCACGAGCGAGGCTGCGGCGGAGCCGCGGACGCCCATGCGGATGCGACGCTCGCGGGCGAAGTCTGCAATCTGCTTGACGATGTAGATGTAGTCGGTGAAGCCCGTCTGGTCGAGCACGTCAAGCTCGTAGTGGAGGCGATCGAGGAGCTCGGGCGTGGCCTCGCCATAGCGCTGGACGACCCCGCGCTCGCAGACTTCGCGAAGGTATTCATTGCTTTCGCGGCCGTCCGGCAGCGGCGGGGCGGGAAGGAGCTGGCGATCAAAGGGCAGTTCAAGGTCGCATTCGGCCGCGACGAGATGGGTGTTCGTGATGAACTCGGGATTGTCCGGGAAGAGGGCGGCCATCTCCTGTTCGGAGCGGAGGTAGTAGCCCTGGCCGTCGAGCTTGAAGCGATTCTCCTGGTCGACGGTGGCGTTGGTGCCGATGCAGAGCAGGATGTCGTGCGCCTCGTGCTCCTCCGGATGGGTGAAGTGGGAGTCGTTGGTGGCGACGACCGGGATGTCCAGCTCGCGGCCGAGCTCGGCGATAAGCGGGTTGTAGTGCAGGAACTTTTCGTCGCCGTGGTCCTGGACTTCGAGGTAGTAGTGACCGTCGAAGACTTCGCGGTACCAGCGGGCTGTTTCGGCGGCGGCGTCACGGTTGCCGTCCATCAGGTGGCGGAAAAACTCGCTCGAGGGGCAGCCAGAGAGCACGGTGATGCCCTCGTTGTATTGCTCAAAGAGCTCGCGGTCCATGCGCGGCTTGTAGTAGTAACCTTCAAGGTTGGCTGCCGTGACGAGCTTGATCAGGTTCTTGTAGCCGGTGTGGTTCCGGGCCAGCATGACCAGGTGGTAGGGCTGGTTGTCGCCGCGTTCGCGCGAGTGGCGGGAGCCGGGAGCGACGTAGGCTTCAACGCCGATGATGGGGTTGATGCCGCGCTCACGGGCGCCCTTGTAGAAGTCAATCGCGCCGTACATCGCCCCGTGGTCGGTGATGGCGGCGGACTCCATGCCGAGGTCCTTCACGCGGTCGAGCAGGGGCCCGATCTTCGACATGCCGTCGAGGAGGGAGTACTCGGTGTGCGTGTGGAGATGTGTGAACATATGTGCTGTACGAGCATACAACGGGGACCGGCGGCATTGGAGGGTTGCAGGCCATAAAGGCGCGGGGAATTGTGAAGTGTGGTGAGCGAAATGCTTGCCGCGGAACAGATCACCCCGGGGGACAGGATCGTGCTCGATGCCCTCGCTACACTGGAGGCGTGGGGGATCTCAGGAAATGGTTTGCAGCCGGGGCGGGAGCCGCCCTTCTGGCAGTGACGGTGTCGGCATGCGGTGGCGCCGACGATCCGCTGTTAGAACGCTTGATGCTTCACGGGCCGCCCGACGGGGCATTGCCAGGCGGACTGGTCGTCGAGTCCGCGGAACCGGCCGACCCTGGCCGCCCGCTGCACAACAACCAGGGCGTGCGCTACACGCTTCGGCAAATCGAGGACCCGGCAGCACGGGCGGAGCTTTCCATTGTCGTGTTCACCCATGGCGGGGCGGTGCAATCCTTCTTGCAGGATCTCTGGGACCGGGGGGCCGTGCGCGCGGTGATGGACGATAACCTGGACCAGCAGCAGCCATTCGCTCCCGGAAGCCCGCCCCGCCGAGACGTCCTCTGCGTCGAAGCGAACGGTGAGGCCAACCCGGTCACACGGGTGTGCATGCGTGGTGCAGACCGGACGCTGGTGGTGAGCGAAATTTCGAGTGCCAGCGAGCTCTTCGCTGAAGTGTCTTTCGATGTTGCGCTGCTCGATGCGGCCGCGGACCACGCCGAGGCGGTGATCGCTGACGAGTAAGCGGCCGGCGCGGCACTTATGGCTGATGCTATGCTGATCGGGCAATGACGACGGAAGCGAAGCTGCTTACAGCCGAAGAGTTTATGCTCCTCCCCGAGCCGCTGGAGGGCGGAAAAATGGAGCTCGTCCGCGGGGAGGTCGTGACCATGGCGCCTGTTGGCGGCGAGCACGGAAGCGTGGCAAGCGAACTGGTGGGCAAGCTACGCCTGTTTTGCCGGGAACACGATCTTGGCCAGGCCGCGGTAGAGGTCGGTTACCGTTTGCAACGTGAGCCCGATCTCGTGCGCGCCCCGGATGTCAGCTTCCTCGAGGCCGCGCGACTCGAAGAGGGGCGCTTTCCTCGCAGCTTTGTGGACGGCCCGCCGACGCTGGCCGTCGAAGTTGTCTCGCCCGGGGACAGGGACGTCGACCTGTCGACGAAAGTCGAGGAGTACCTGGCCGCGGGCGCACGGCGGGTCTGGCTGGTGCGCCCGGGCCTGCGGACTATCACGGTCCACCGGCCCAATGGCGACGCCCACACCTACCGGGCAGGGGACACGCTGAGCAGCGACGACGCAGGATTCGACGTTGAAGGCTTCGCACTTCGCGTAGACGAGGTTTTCGCGTAGGAACGTCCCCTGCGTGCCACAGGACTATTGGCAATCGACCTGGCCGCAGGTTAGGGTGCCTCCGTTCAACACGGAGGGGCGCGATGGACGTGACCGAATTCAATATCAATCTGACGAGCGAGCAGCCGGAGGCCCTGATCGCGTGGTACCGCGATGTGCTGCAGCTTCCGCCCAGCGACATGGGCGAATGGGCTTTTCGGGTCGGCGAGAATACTTACCTGGTGATCGACGGCCATTCCGAAACGCATGGGAAAGCGAAGGAGCCGCAGCGGTACCTGATTAACTTCATGGTCGAGAACCTGGCTGCCGAGCAGGCGCGGCTGGAGGCCCTGGGCGTTGAGTTCATTCGCAAGGGCGGGCGCGAGTCATGGGGTGGTGTGATATCCACCTTCCTCGACCCGGACGGGAACTATCTGCAGCTCCTGGAGTACAAGCCCGGGGAGGCGGGGGAGGGGTAGCAGGCGCTCTCGCGGCGCTCAGCCGGAGGCGACCGACTTGCCCTGGAGGAAGTCGTCCCAGGAAAGGTCCGACCACGCGTTCGCGCGGAACGGCGGCGGGGGTGGGACAGCTTCTATCTCCGGGGGATGTGGAAGATCGTACGGCGGCGGGGCGATGGCGCCACGCTTCGGCACGGGCTTCAGCGGGCCGCCGGTCGCGCCTTCTTCGAAGGCGACGGCACGGGATTGCGGGTCGCGGTAATAGCCATCCTCAAAACGGCCGCGGTACTGGCCTTCGAAGGTGAACACCGAGCGTTCCCGGATGAGGGCGCAGGCCTTGCCATCCAGGTCATAAATGTAATCGCGGTGGCGCCAGGCCACAGTCTTTCCATGTCGATCGAAGATCGGCTCCATCTGTTCCCATCACCGAAAAAGGTTGTCAGGCCGAATAGTACGGTGGCGCGGCCTTAGCGTCCTCGTTTCCAGCGCCGGTGGCGCTACACCGCCTTCGCGCAGGCCCAGCGGAAGAGTTCGCTGGCCGTGGGGTAGGGGTGGATGGTGGACGCGACATCGCGCGCGGTGAGGTCATGGTTGAGCGCCAGCGATGCCTCGCCCACCAGCGTTGCGGCATTCGCGCAGAGGAAATGGGCTCCAAGCAAGCGGCCGGTAGCCGCGTCGGCCACCACTTTGGCGAAGCCATCCGGTTGCCGCGTGGTCCGGAACCAATCGAGCTCTCGCGCTTCCAGCAAGCCAACGCGAACTTCGTGGCCGGCTTCGCGCGCCTGTTCCTCGGTCATGCCAGCGTGGCCGATTTCCGGGTCGGTGAAGATGGCCCAGGGCACGATAGTGTCGGGGATGGGTTCGCAGAGGCCGCCTTCGATGTGCTTGCCGATGTGGTGGGCCTGGTAGGCGGCGTAGTGAGTGAAGAGGAACTTGCCGGTCACGTCGCCGGCGGCCCAGAGTCCCGGCAGGTTCGTCCGCCCGCACGGGTCGATGTCGATGAACCCGCGCGTATCGAGCCGGAGGCCAAGATCGGCGAGGCCGCCGGGGAGCTGGGCTTGCCGCCCCGCGGCCACGAGCATGTCATCGAAGTGGTGGGCGCCGTGTGCCGTTTCGACGGTCACGCCGCCCGATTCGTTCCGCGCCACGCGCTGAATCGCGGCCCCGGTGACCACGCGGATGCCCTCGAGTTCCATGAAACGTGCGAGTTCAAGAGAAATCTGCGCGTCTTCGGTGGTCGCGATGCGCGGGAGCGCTTCGAAGATGGTCACGCGGCTCCCCAGGCGGTGGAGTGCCTGGCCCAGCTCCAGGCCAATGGGGCCGCCGCCGATGACCGCGAGACGGTCCGGGAGAGTCGGCAGGTGGAATAATTCACGGTTGGTAATGGGCCGTGCGTCTTCGAGCCCGGGGATGGGCGGCAGCGAAGGGGCTGTGCCTGTGGCTACGACGACGGTGGCGGCCTCGAAGGTCCGCCCATCGACGGTGACTGTGGTGGGGGTTTCGAAGCGCGCGTCGCCCCAAAGAAGGTCGATCCCGTCGGCGCGCATGCCACCATTCGGATCGTTGCCGCGCACGGTGAGCTGCACGCCGTGGACACGGGCCAGGACTTCGTCCCAGGTCAGCCGCTCGCGTGCAGCGGTGGCTGCCAGGTTGACCAGCGCTTTGCTGGGGATGCAGCCATCGTTGAGGCATTCGCCGCCAAGGTGTTCGCGTTCAACCACCGCGACGCGCTGACCTTTGCGGCCAAGGGTGCGGGCGATGTTGTCACCGGCCGAGCCGTTTCCGATGACGATGAGGTCGTACTGCGCCATAAGTGGTGTGCTCCAACGATCTGTACAAAGTGAGGGCGCGATAAAAAAAACCGGCCGCGAGGGTGCTGTCGCTCCACGCGCAGCAAACGTTTCATCCATGGTATGGGCCCTCGCGTTTGCACGCAGGGACTCAAGGCCTGTAACACAGCGGGCCAAAGAACGGACTATGGCAGAGGAGGAAAGCTTATGCGCTGGCAGAGGATGATGATTTCAGGTGGGGCGACGCTTGCCGGGGCCCTGGTGCTCGCAGCCTGTGGTTCGGGGACAGCGACCGAAGAGGACCAGGACGATACCGGCGCTGTGGTGGACGACGGCGAGGAAGTGGGAGCCACTCCAGAACCCGCCGACACCCCCGACCCTGCTGCCCGGTTCCGCAACACCTGGCCGGAAACGGATTTCTCGCAGGTGACTGTGGACCTGGATGAGATCAAGAGCGGTGGTGTGCCGATCGACGGGATTCCGCCGCTTGATGCCGAAGGCGCGACGACGCTCGAAGCGCGCAGGTCCGGCGAGGCGAACTTTGCGCCTGTCGGCGACGTTGACTACGAGGGTCAGTTGCCAGTCGCCTTCATCGAGGTCGGGGGCGAAGCGAGGGCCTATCCCCTCCACATCCTGACCTGGCACGAAATCGTCAACGATGTGGTCGGCGGGACGCCGGTCGCAGTCACGTTCTGCCCGCTGTGCAACACGGTGCTGGCATTTGACCGCGATGTCGACGGCGACGTGCTCGATTTCGGAGTCTCTGGCCTGCTGCGGCATTCGGACCTGGTGATGTGGGACCGGCAGACGCATAGCTGGTGGCAGCAGGCGACCGGCCAGGGCATCGCGGGCGAGCACGCGAGCACACAGCTCCGCATCCTGGGCGCCGGGATCATCTCCTTCGAGGATTTCCGGAACCGTTTCCCGGATGCGCTGGTGTTGACCGAGGACACGGGTATGGGCAGGACCTACGGGCAAAACCCCTACATCGGTTACGACAACATCGGCAGTTTCCCGTTCCTGTTCGATGGAGAGATCGATGAGCGCCTGCCGGCGATGGAGCGGGTGGTGTCGCTGGGTGATGCGGGCGAAGGGCTGGCGGTACCATTCAGCCTGCTGCAAGAGCTGCACATCGCAAACGTGGAGGTCGCTGCCACCGAAGCGGTGGTGCTCTGGGCGCCCGGCACAACATCGGCACTCGACGAGCTGGAAATC
>SLAK01000264.1 GCA_007126855.1 Dehalococcoidia bacterium
CAGTTCCGCCACGTGCTGACCGATTGCCCTGGCCTCCTCCGACGACGGGTGCTCACGCCCCAGGGGAAGCGCGACATCCACCTCGACCGCGTAGTCGATCTGATTGAAGGGGAATGCGTGGCCACCAGTCCTCGGCATACGCTTGTTCACCATCGCGATCACCAGCCGGGCATTGCGCGCAGCGGGCAGCGCGCAGTCCACCGATACCCCGAGCGAACAATTCCCGGCAGCGTCGGGCGGGCTCACGTGCAATAGCGCGACATCAAGCGGTAATGGTCCACCCGGCCGGAACAGTGCCGGGATCTGCGACAGGAACACCGGTGTGTAGTCCGCGCGCCCATCCTGCACTGCTTCGCGGACGTTCGGGCCGATGAACAGCGCATTGTGCCGGAAGTGGCCGTCCATCGGCTCTTCGGCATAGAGCGCTGGCCCCTCCGTGTGCAGGTGCGTGACCTCAACGTCCTGCAGCTCTTCGTAGCGCAGCACCAGCGCGTTGATTAGTTCGTGCGGCGTGGCAGCGCCAGCCTGCACATACACCCGGTTCCCGGATTGCACGTGCGAGACAGCTTCCTCGGCGCTCACCCACTTCACAGCCACTGGCCCGCACCGGGGCCCGTTCGCCACATGGCCGCAAGGATACCAAACGCAGGCGAAGCATCGCGGCGTGTGGAGAAAGAACAGTGGCGACACGCCTCTCCCACAGTCGCGTCGCCACGTTCAGTGCAGTATAGCGCAAGAGCGCAAGCCCTTTAGCAATAGTTTCCGAAGCGGCACGCAGAAAGCCATGCCCTTGGCCTGATTGCCAGGTCGGCGGAGCTGCGCTAGGAAAACCTGGGAAAGGGGAGTGTTGGGGTGGACGGAGGGATTTGAACCCTCGATCTTCAGGGCCACAACCTGACGCGTTAACCGCTACGCTACGCCCACCACGCACCTAAAAGCCTACCAAAGACCCGCCTAAAACACAGCGGCTCCCGGAAGATTCGTTATGCGGCCGCATCAGCCGCGAGGCCGCGCTCAGCCCGCGCCAACGCCAACCCGTTCCAGCTCCAGCCCCGCGTTGTTGCGGCGGCAGAAGTCTTCCTGCCATTCCCCGTCGAGGATGACCACCGGGTCATCGTTACGGTCCGTCGCCACCATCGCCGATTGTGGCCACCATGCGTTTTCCAGCGGCTTGCCTTCAAGGCGCACCAGCCGCATCACCGTGTGGGGCAGGCGGCGCAGGTTGGTTTCCACGCCATATTCCTCCCGCAGCCTTGCCACCACCACATCGAACTGCAGCTCCCCAACCGCCGCCAGCACGGGCTCGCTGCGCGAAAGGCCGCGCCGGTAGAGCACCTGCGTGGCGCCCTCCTCCTCGAGCTGCCGCAATCCACGCTGGAATTGCTTCAGGCGCGATACGTCGCGGTTTTCCAGGATCGCGAAGCACTCCGGCTCGAAGCGCGGGATCGCGTCGAATTCCAGCGCCGGTCCGGATGTCACCGCGTCGCCGATCGCGAACATCCCCGGGTTCACCAGCCCGATTACGTCGCCTGCGTAGGCTTCCTCCACCGTCTCCCGGTCGCGCGCGAAGAGGCGGTGCGGCCGGCTCAGGCGGATCCGCTTGCCGGATCGTGGGTGCAATACGCCCATGCCTTTTTCGAAGCGCCCCGAACAGATCCGCAGGAACGCCATGCAGTCCCGGTGCTGCGGGTCCATATTTGCCTGGATCTTGAACACGAAGCCGGTAAAGGTCTCATCCGCCGGGTCGATGTCCCCGCGCGACGACGTGTAGGCCCCCGGCGGCGGCAACAGGTCGCGCAATTCCCCAAGGAAGGGCTCCACGCCGAAGTTGTTCAGCGCGCTGCCGAAGAACACCGGTGACAGCTCCCCGCGCAGGAAGGCCTCCCGGTCAAACTCCGGCTGCGTCATCCGCACAAGCTCGATCTGTTCCCGGATCGCATCGTGGGCCTGGTCGCCCACCATCGTGCGCAGCTCCTGGCTGTCCAGGTCACCTACCCGCACCGGGGCCCGGTGGCGACCGCCCTGTGTTCGCTCGAATAGCAGCACAGCCGCGTTGCGCAGGTCATACACGCCCTGGAAGCTCGGCCCGTCGCCGATCGGCCACGTATAGGGCACCGCGGCCATCCCCAGCGTGCGTTCTATCTCGTCCAGCAGCTCGAGCGGGTCCAGCGCCGGGTGGTCCATCTTGTTCACAAAGGTCACCACCGGGACCCCGCGCGCCCGGCACACCGCGAACAGCTTCTTCGTCTGTGGCTCCACGCCCCGGGCCGCATCCAGCACCATCACGGCGCTATCCGCCGCGGTCAGCGTCCGGTAGGTGTCCTCGCTGAAGTCCTGGTGCCCCGGTGTGTCCAGAAGATTGAATGTCGCGCCGAAGGCTTCGAACTGCAGCGCCGTCGACGTCACCGAGATGCCGCGCTGCTGCTCCATCGCCATCCAGTCCGACGTCGAACGCCGCGCATTGCGCCGAGCCCGTACCGACCCAGCTTCCTCGACAGCACCGCCATAAAGGAGGAACTTCTCGGTGAGCGTGGTCTTGCCGGCGTCCGGGTGGGAAATGATGGCAAACGTGCGCCGCTTTTCCACCTCGGCGCGAAGTGATGGTTCAACGATTGCGGTCATGCGCCTGATTCACCCTCTGCTCTGTGTGTGTCCCTTGCACCGAACAGGCCCATGCCGGCACCGCTTCGCGGCGCCACCAGCAGCACCTGCCCCGGCCCGGCGCCCTCGTTGCTCAGCCGGAAGCGCGCGCCCTGCGGAACCAGGGCTGCATCGCCCGCTGCCAGGCGGTAGGTGTCGCCATCGATATCCAGCTCCACCACACCGTCTGTCGCAAACACCACGTGTTCCGCTGCGGCAATCTGTGGGGTCCTCGCGCTCATGCCGCCGCTCGATAGCGTCACCAGGATGCATTCGAGCTGCGTCGCTTCACCCGGCTCGACTACCGCTTCGATCATTGCGCGAGACCACGTGCTCGCGAGGCGCTTGCGCTGCCCCACGCGAGTTACATAAGGCGAGACGATCGGCCCGGGCTCGAATAGATCGCTAATGCCCACGCCCAGTGCCCGCGCAAGCCGCTCCAGCGACCCGATCGAGGGCGACGCCTGACCGCCCTCCACCTGTGAAATGAAGCTTGGCGAAACCCCGCAGCGCTCAGCCAGCGAGCGCCCGGAGATACCCTTCGCAAGCCGGATAGCGCGGATTCGCTGCCCCACGAGCTGCTGCGCACCGGGCTCGCCCTTGTGTTTTGAAATACTGGATACCATTAACTACCACTGTACAGCCGCACCGCTTAGGTTCACCTGCGAATAGTGTTCAGGCGTTCTCATGTAAAGGCGGTTTGCCTGGCTAACTCTATTTCCAACGCGAAGCGCCGCGGGCCGCATCAATACTTCGAGACGTTGATCTCCTCCATCCGGCCCGTCACCGTGTAGATCACTCGCTCGCTGATGTTCGTGCACCGGTCCGCGATGCGCTCGATGTTGTGCGCCGTCCACAGCAGGTACGTGTTCCGCTGGATGCTCGACGGATCCGAGATCATCGCCCGCAGGCACTCGTCGTACACGGCGTCCTGCAGGCGGTCGACTTCGTCGTCGGCGTCGCAGATCCGTCTTGCCTCCTCCGCATCCCGCTCCACGAAGGCCTTAATCGAGTCCCGAAGCATCGAAACCGCCCGGTCTGCCATCGAAGGGACATAGCCGAGTTTCCGCGGGAGTGGCTCATCCCCCATCAGGATGTTGATCTTCGCGATGCCCTCCGCGTGGTCCGCGATGCGCTCCAGGTCCGTGGTGATGTACAGGACACTCGCCAGGTGCCGCAGGTCCGAGGCCACCGGCGCCTGCGAGGCAATAATGAACAGGCAGCGGTCCTCGATCTCGAACCGCTTCGCGTTGATCTTCAGGTCGTCTTCCACGATCTGGCGCGACCACTCCGCGTCACCGTCCCGGAGCGCCTCCATTGAGTCCAGGAAAGCCTTTTCCGCCATGGAACCCAGGGCGATAACGCTGTCCCGAAGCTCCGTGAGCTCCTGTTCATACAATTGGCGAGTCATTGTCCCTTCCCTTTCCGCTCGCGGACCTGCTCATTCGCGCCAGTGGTTGGGCTATTATCGTAGCAGGATGCTGAATGCCTCGTGAAAATACCATACGCCGATTAGCAGTTTGTTATCCGCGCCGCCGGCTGCCAGCCGCGTCGGTCTGTGGAGGACACTTTACAGAAGCTTTGCAGGCCGAATATACGGGAGTGATGATGAGGCGCGAAACTAAGACTCGAACAGATCGCAAGTTCGGCCCTTGCGGTCTGCCACCCCTCTGGTTGCTGAGGGCTCCAGGCCTACCTTCTCCGCTCCGGAAGCTTTCCCTTTCGGTGGTAGGTCTGGGGCCCTCGGCGCATACTGAACCCATGAAGGCATCAGCTACCCCGGAGGCGCCCGGAGCACTATGGCTGCGAAAATCTTGATCGTCGACGACGAGGTCAACATCCGTGACCTCGCCTCCCTCTACCTCCAGAAGGAGGGCTACGAAGTCCTCGGGGCAGTCGATGGCCAGGAAGCCCTCAACCGCTTCAAAGAGGTCTCCCCCTCCCTCGTGGTCCTCGACGTGATGATGCCCGGGGTCGATGGCTTCGAAGTCTGCCGCGAAATTCGCCGCGACAGTGACGTCCCCATCCTCATGCTCACCGCCCGCAACGACGACATCGACAAGATCGTCGGCCTCGAAATCGGCGCGGACGACTACATGACCAAGCCCTTCAACCCGCGCGAACTTGTCGCCCG
Organism: Dehalococcoidia bacterium; assembly: GCA_007126855.1. GTDB lineage: Bacteria > Chloroflexota > Dehalococcoidia > Tepidiformales > Tepidiformaceae > SLAK01. The sequence continues at coordinate 4,775 of SLAK01000264.1, forward strand.
CGTCAAGGCCATCCTCCGCCGCGTGGAAAGCGGCCAGCGCAGCAATGGCCCGCTCGTTGCCGCAAACCTCTCCGTCGACAAGTCCCGCCGCGAAGTGCGCGTCGACGGCCAGGAGCGCACCCTCCGTACCAAGGAATTCGACCTCCTCCTGGCCTTCATGGAGAACATGGGCTTCGCGCTCACCCGCGAACAGCTCCTGGAAACGGTCTGGGGCTTCGACCACCCGGGCGCCACCCGCACCGTCGATGTCCACGTCCAGCACTTGCGGTCCAAGCTGGAGGGCGCGAAAGTGCAAATCGAAACGCTGCGCGGCGTGGGCTATAAGCTGGTGCCACTCCCCGAATAAGCGCGGCGCCACGGAGGTCGGGGGCGCATGGGAAGCCTCCAGGTACGGCTCTTCCTCACGTACCTCTTCATCATCGTTGTCACCCTGGGACTCGCCACCCTCAGCCTCTTCCTGCTGCTGGGCGGTTATCGCGACTCCATCACCTACGGCAACCTCGAAACCCTCGGCCCCTTCGTGCGCACCCAGGTCGGTATCACCGCCCCGGATGTGCTGGACTCGCGCGAACCCGACGACACTGTCCCAGTCGGCGCCGACGTCTTGCTCAACATCCTGGGCATCCGCGAAGAACGTGACAGCGAACGCCTGCGCACCGTCACCTCGCTTGCCGTGATCGACGCCCAGGGCAACGTCCTGCCTGATGCATGGGCCGGTCCCGTCTCCCTGCTCGACGCGGCAACCGTTGAACTGTCCTCTCCTGCGGCCCTTGCCACCACCAGCGACATCAGCCCCCGCCGCTGCCGGATGGATATCCCCGAAGGCCCGTCATTGCTCTGCGTTGCCCTCCCGCTACGCGGCCTCGCGCCCGAAGTCGAGGAAGCTTTTGGGCCTGACGCCGTTGGCATCGTTGTCGCCACGCCCGCCGCCGGCATGGGCGAAGTCCTCGCCGACCTCACCCCGCGCCTGCTCTTCTCCGGCCTCATCGGCCTGGCTGCGGCGCTGGTGCTCGGCTTCCTCCTCTCCCAGAGCGTGGCCGCACCGTTGCGCAACATCGCCAGCGCCGCCCGCAACGTCGCCCGCGGCAACTATCGCCAGCGTGTCCCCGTCACGGGCCCCCGCGAAGTCCGTGACCTGGCCGCGAACTTCAACCGCATGACCGGTGAAGTGCAGCGCTCCCAGCAAACCCTCCGCGACTTCCTGGCCAACATCTCCCACGAGCTCAAGACCCCGCTCACCTCCATCCGCGGCTTCAGCGAAGCCGTCCTCGACGGCACCATCGATGACCCCGAAGGCATCCGCCGCTCGGCACGCATCATCAACGACGAGTCCGGCCGCGTCCTCCGCCTCGTGGAAGAGCTCCTCGACCTCTCGCGCATCGAAAGCGGCCAGATATCCATGCGCAAGGAACCACTTCGCCTCGATGAACTCTTCGAACATCTCAGTGCCCTCTTCGCCCTGCGCAGCGAAGACACCGGCATCAAGCTGGAAATCACCAACACGACGTCCGCCCGGGTGGACGGCGACTACGACCGGCTCGAACAGGTGCTCAACAATCTGCTAGACAACGCTTTTCGCCATACGCCCGAAGGCGGCCTCATCCGCCTCAGTGCCCGCGACCTCCACGATGGTGCCGTCCAGGTCATGGTCTCCGACACCGGGGTCGGCATCTCCCCCCGGGACCTTCCCCATCTCTTCGATCGCTTCTATCGCGCCCAGAGCATGGGAAACCGCAATCGCAAGGGCTACGGCCTGGGGCTCGCGATCTCGCGCGAAATCGTCCGCGCCCACGGCGGCGAAATCTGGGCGACCAGCGAGCCGAACCAGGGCACCAGCTTCGTTTTCACGCTGCCCACCGTGGGCCAAGCAGCTCGGAAAGCCGGCTCGTAATCGCTTCCAGCCCGTAGCCCATCGAAACCGAGCCCATCCATCCGGCCATCACCACCGCCATCTTGTAGAGGCCAACCGCCTCGTAGTAGTCCAGGTTGGCCAGGGTCTCGCCGGTCACCTCTGTGTAGGCCGCTGATAGCACCGTGTGGCCGCGTTCCGGCCGCGCTCCGGTGAATATCGTCAGGAGCGCCGCGTAAAACCCCAGGTCCGAGCGTGGATCCCCAATAGCTGCCAGTTCCCAGTCCAGCACCGCCGCCACGTCGTCGCCCTGCACCAGGTAGTTTCCCGGGTTCGGGTCGCCGTGCAGCATCGCCAGGCGCGCATCCGCCGGCTCGTTTCGCACCAGGTAGGCGTAAAGCTCGTCCGAGAGGCCATGGCCAGCCAGCCCGGCGCGCTCGTGCCGGGTGCGCCAGGCGGCAAGCTCCGCCTCCACCGGGCTCGCCGGTGCGGCGCCATCCAGCAGAAAGTCGAGCCGCCGCCTCTGCCAGTCCACCCGGTGCACTTCAGCAAGCGCCTCCGCGATCGAATACAGCCGCGGCGATCTCGAGCCGTACCAGAACAGCGGCAGCGTCTCCCCTTCGATGCGCCGCATGAAGAAGAACGGCGCCCCGAAAACCGACTCGTCCGGCTCGTACCAGAGGGTTGGCGGCACGGGCACCGGCGTCGCCTGCAACGCGCGCATCACCCGGAACTGCCGGGACACGTCGTAGGGCGCCAGGATGCCACCCCGCCGCTGCGGCCGGAACACCAGCGGCACAATGAAGCTCCGCCCGTCACACTCCACTTCCGCGTCCAGCCCCACGGTTTCGTTGCTCGCCCCCGCAGGCATGTGCCGCACGCGCAC
>SLAK01000211.1 GCA_007126855.1 Dehalococcoidia bacterium
AGCACCCATAGCAAGCAATTGATCCCTCCCGCGTGCGACTAGGCCGAGCTCTCCAAGCAAAGAACAACCGCGTCCCTCACGAGACGCGGTTCCTGGCTCAGCTAAAAGTGTTTAAGTTGGGACTTAGACTAGCCGCAGCGACTGGCTCCACATTGCAGGCATTTCACGCAGCCCTGTTCGCGGATCAGCGGACCTTGGCATTGCTCGCACACCTGGGCACCCTGGTGATTCTGGTCGGCCGGCTGGCCCACACCTGCTAGACGAGGTGTAGTCCGGACCTCGAGGGTGCCGCCACTGGTGATCATCTCTACGGTGTCGCCATCGACTACATCAATCAGCTCGCCATCGGGCTCGCCGTCCAGGATGCTGATAAGTTCCGACTCCTGGATCTCGTAAGACGAGCTGTAACCTTGGCCGGTAGCATGCAATGCCACCGCGGCTCTGACTCAACCAACAGCCCGCTTCTCAGCTACTGGGCAAGGGGCTGTACGAGCTCCGGGCCCTCCGCTCTGGGATTCCCGACAGTCCTCGCAACCGGGTAGGCTTCGAGATCGTCGCCGCCATATGGGGTGAGCAGGCGTTGTAGGTCGCTCACGACCCGGATATCAGACTCGAGCCACAACTCGAAGTCCTCGGGCCTTAAGATCACCGGCATGCGGTTGTGGATCTCTCCGACCAGCTGGTTGGCATCCGTCGTGAGGATCACGCACGACTCGATCGCCTCGTGATCCCGCTCCCAGCGGTCCCACAAGCCGGCGAAGGACATGAGCTCGCCGTCTTTGCGGCGCAGGAAGTAGGGCTGTTTCCGGTTGCCTTCCTTCTTCCACTCGTAGAAGCCGGCCGCCGGCATAAGGCAGCGGCGGTAGCGAAACGCCGAACGGTAAGCGGGCTTGCTGGCCACGGTCTCCGAGCGGGCGTTGATCATCCGGGCCTTTAGGTCGCTGGGGTCTTTCGCCCAGTGTGGGATGGGGCCCCAGCGGAGCATGACCATCTCCCGGTTGCGGTCCTCATCCTGCCGGATGATCGGTATGTCTTGCGTCGGTGCGATGTTGTAGCGAGGGTCCAGCTCTAAGGGCTCGACGTCGAACATCCGCGCGCCCTGCTGTCGATCAGGCAACAGAGCATAACGGCCGCACATGGGCACATTGATTGTACTATCCAATTGTCAGTGCCTGCAGGTGCGGCTGGAATGTGTAGTAGGTTAAGGGTAGCGATAGTCGAGGAGTGTACTGGCGTGCCGGCTTTCAGGACGCAACTGGCCTTCCACGCCCTACCAGCAGCACCGCTTCCTGGATAAGGCTGCTTACTGGGTCGACGGCATGCAAGTCATCCCCGGCATGCGTCAGCATGGCTTTGACCGGTGGTGGATGGCGGCTGTGGAAGGGCATAAGAGCGCCATGGGTAACGACTAATGGAAAGAATGCCGCGGGCCGCACGCTTCAACATTCTGGCCTTGTCGCCAAGATGATGTTGGTCGGACGGGAGTCTCATGGAACAGGACGATCTGAAAGATCCGGCGCAGAGTATGCTATCGCGGTCGCTGGCCCACTACCTCCGGACTGCAATCGTTCTCATGCTGCTGGGATACTTGGTGTTATCCCGCTTCACTGCCGACGCGCCGGAGGGGCTAACCCCTGAAGCACGTGCCAGCGCGGAGGAAATCATCGAAAGGGTAATGGCGGATGAATCGGAGCCAACGCTCAGTACCCGTAAGGAGTTCTGGGGCATTCTCGATGATGGAGGTGGCATATCGGATGAAGAACTGGACGAGCTGTCCTCGCACTTTGACTCACTCGTACAATACAGGATCATGTTTTACGAGGATCTCAGAATCGCTGTGGATCGCGGCGAGCCTTACATGTCTGTCGAGCGCAGACGGCTTGAAGAGCAACTAGAGTTCCCGCAAGAAGCGAAGGCTCAATGGGACGAAGTCATGCAGACCGCGGCAGCAGAAGGCGTAATCATCGTCGATGGTGAGGAAGTCCAACTAAATGACCCTGTGATCGATTATATTCTTGATTTCCAACTCGGTGCCCAGGAGCGAATGAGGCGGCTTTACCAGCGCCCAAGGCCTTCCGGGTAAACAAGAGGCTCTTACGCGAACCGGGCACTCCGCGGTCTCGCTCTGGGGACAAGTGCCAAGAATGCCTCATCATGCCCCGATAATCGTGTGCTATGCTCCCATTGCGCCGGGGTAAGGAACTGTGGAGGCAGCGATGATTGTTGACCCTGATCCACTTCGCCCACCCCCACTGGAAGTTGCAACTGTCTTCTTCACAAGCTTGATCAAGATTGTGAGTTTGGGCGTCTTTCTAGCCGGAGTCTTCACGCAAAGTCACACATTGGTACTTGTTGGTGGCGTGGCGGTCGTTCTTCTAGATGTCGCAGCGATCTTTGCGCGTGTGTTGAATCCCGCGTTTCCGGTGCTGCTGGCAATCATCCTTGCTGTGGTACTAGACCCCTGGTACTACGGCGTGTTCTGGGCCTCCGCCGCCTTTCACATTCTTGGGCTGCCAACTTACATTGCTAGAGTTCTCACGCCGCGGCGCACAGCGACGCAGATGCTCATCGAACGTGACCCCGAAGCTCTACTGAAGCGGATGATAGACAACCATCGCCTCTAGTGCGGGAACAGGGATTGGAAGTGTTCCCTGGCCCCTGGCCACAGCTATCGCATGCAGCCCAGCTGAGGTAATGGAGGGCAACCATTTAGCCGCGTTGCGATGCCCGGACGACCAGTCTCCTCACAGTAGCTGACCCCAAACACCTCGTCGAAGCGCCGCCAGTCAATCTCATCGGCCAGCCTGACCAGCGGGTGATCCAAATTGATCACCTCGGTAAGCTCCACCCGGAACAGTTCCCCCTGCGGATTCTCGCAAGGACTGAGTTTCGGTTTCATGCACCATTATTGCAAGAAAACACGCGTGTGGCAAGCAAAAACTGGCGATCCGGGACGCTGTGAAACACCCCACAACCAGCGTGCTGGTCAAATGTTCCAAGTATTTTTCAGTATCGACTACGTTAGGCAGTGGGCTTCGAACTTCTGCGAAGCGATGCCAGACTCATCTGGTTGACAAAAAGGCTTGAACTGTGGAAAACAGAGGCACCTTGATCAGCTCGTCACGTTCGAATGAAACCTGATGATCCGTTCGGCGTCAGCGAGTTCGACCTGCCGGACATTCCTGTTGTCGCGCCCGTGTAGTGTTCCCAGCGTTCACGGGTGGCTCCAACAGGCGCAGCGTCCACTTCGGCCCAGTCTGATGTGGCGCAGTCCGAGCTCAGGCGTCGCCCGATGCATGACCGTATGAACCAGTCCAGGCGAGCTCCATCTTCACCTCGACGCCGTAATTGTTGAACACAAGGCGCTCCAGTTCTCTGAGTAAATCGGCGTCCGCGCCCTCCTCTGCATGCACCACCAGGTCCAAGCGCTTAGCTCGCCGCCAGTCGGTCCACGCTTCTCGATCTGTCCTAAGCGAGCGCCTCACAGCAAGATCCCGAAGCCCGGCACCTAGGTGCCGTTCGAGGCGGAGCTGAACTGACTCGATAGCCTTCTCGGTCTTGGTTAGCTCTGGCGGATAGTATACTTCGACCCGAATCGGAAGCCTAGAGAGATAACCTCGCATGAGGTGCCGCACGTCGTTCCAGACGAGCCCCCCCTTACCACACCCAAGTGCGGGAAATGCGACTGACTCTACTCCCCAGGTTACATGGGAATCCACAAAAAGCCTGAGCCCCTGCTCAATCCACTCAAAGCGGGACCGAGCCTTCCAGTGGTTCTTGGTCGGGAAGTTGACAATCGATTGGGAGCCAGGATCAGGATTGGTCCAGTAATATGGCACACCGGGCCTCACCTCGCCGCGATTGCATCGGCCAACATAGTCGTCATACATCTCAGGAAACAGCTCTTTGGCACGTTTCGCGACGCCAGCGCCCATCACACCGACGCAGTTGACGGTGTTCACCAGTGTGCGACAATCGGAACTGAAGAGGTCTCCGCGCCTATATTCAAGCATCTCCAGTGCCAACGACCTCCAACGGTTACGCATCGGCAATACCGCATTGACGCAAGTCGTGCTCAATATCGACACTGATCTCCAGCTTCAGTGCTGCGACAAGCGCAACGCGACGTGCAGCCGGCGATGCCACGTGAATAGCAAGGATGTGCTCTGGTCCTACCTCGTCTGGCACAAGCACTTCGGCCGACCGTACGCGCTTCCATTCTGGCGAATATGCACCCCGACGGTTGTATATGATGTGCCAGTCCAGGTTGGCTAGAGCGGCCTCGTTTTCGTACAAGTTCGTCACGCAGCTAGCTAGATTCCCATCAGAGAACATGGCACCTGGGGTCCTCAATACAGCCTTATCGACTTCTAGAAGCGCGATCTTGTCTCCGAGCTTCTTCATCACGACCCATAGCATCGGCGTATTGTCGGCAAAAAACAGTGGAACACAGCCATGGAACTCGTGGCGACGGCTCTGTACCCTGCCGTCCGATATATCTGAGGGAGAAATGCGCAGCGCATGGCACATATCACGAGACAATATGCCATTCTCGAGAATGGACTCAAGATTGTCCAGATGCGTGAGGTAGCAGAAGGATAGTAGGTCATCGTATTTCATGTTACTGCGCTCCGAGTCCGGCCCGCTCAGTCCAATAGGGATTGACACAAGTATTGCCGTGGACGTGATTGGATTACCGTGACAACTGCCTCTACAGTCTTCGCGGCTTCCGTGACGACACCCTAGGCAGTAGGCACTGCCCCACAGCGCCTGCCACGAAAGGCTCGTCAAGGATCCCCTGGCTGGTCGGTTCCGGCTCCTCCTAGTGTAGCTCCGAACATGGCCAGTCGGCGGAACGGCGCGTCGGTTTGCCTCGCTTCAGTCGGTAGCACAGCACTTGAAGTTACGTGTGTTGTGCTTCAAGCAGGTGTCCGGTGGGACTCGACCGGGTCCTGGCAGGCAGGTGCGACGGCAGCGCTCGAATCTGTCTAGGACCCAGAAACAGGTGAGAGTAGCCATGGAGTGTTGCTATCGTGAGATCGTGCCTTGGCTGCTGCGCACAGAAAGAAAGCGGCACATGGCTTACGGACCTCGCTCTAGCCAGAGCGAGTGGGATCTTGCCGCAATCGGCTGGTTTTGCTACCGCTAGAAAGTCTCGAGGAGCTACGGCCCATCTATGCGCGGAATCGCCGCCGGGTCACGCACGCACCAATCGTGCTCCATCACGGATTTGCAAAGAAGTCTCTCATACGGCGAACCATTAGTCCGCACGGCCCTGCTGCAGGGTCATATGCATTCACTGACAAGGTTCACCATGCAGACCGAGCTTCTTCTGCGTACTGGCAGCAGCTCAAGAAGAAGAACCTGCCCGGCAACGAGAACTCGTTTCCCGGAGACGACGAGCTGTAGTCTTGGCCGCTAGGCTTCCATGGTCTCGCGGCTCAGATTCAACCAATAGCCGGCCCACAAACACCAGGGCCGGTTGGGCTGCAGGCCTGTAGCGCGGTGTAACCATTGACAGCTCAATGCTCCCGAGCAGTTCTCGATCGAGTATCTTACGCCTTTAACATAGCCCGACCGCTGCTTAGGCCGAGATTGCCCGCCGTCGGTCAACGCTTCAAGAGTTTGCCGACTGGAAGATGCGGTCGAGAAAGTGAAGGGCCTGCACCATCATCTGCACACCGGTCTCCTGGCGGAGCGTGCCGTGGCCCTCGTCCTCGTTGATCACCAGTTCGACCGGAAGCTTGAGCGCCTCCGCCCGTGCCGCGAATTGCTTGACCGGTTCGATGGGGCAAACCGGGTCATTCTCTCCGTGGATGATGAGCAGCGGCTGCCTGAGCTTCTCAATGTGAGTTATCGGCGAGCGCTCTCGATACAACTCAGGCTTATCTTCGGGCGTGCCTCCCAAGAAGTGGCGGTGGAACGCCTTGTAATGGGCATTTCCGAGCTCGTAGTTGGCCGCGAGGTCAACTGGAGGGACGATGGCGACGCCTCCGGCCCACTCGTCGGGCTGGGTGGTGAGTGACATTGTCGTGAGATATCCGCCGTACGAGGGGCCGAGAATGGCGGGCAACTGCGTCTGCCCAAGCCGCTTTGAGACGTAGCGGGCCCCGTAGAGGACGTCGAGCAGCTCGCCGCCGCCCACGTCGCCTACGACGAGATCGCGGAATTCGGCCCCGAAACTGATGCTGCCGCGGAAGTTGGGCGCGAACACGTGGTACCCGGCCTTGGTTAGGGCCACCGCGAACGGGTCCCACCAGTTCCCCGTGATGTGGTTCGGGCCGCCGTGACAAGAGACGACCAGGGGTGCGTCCGCTTGAGGCGTCCGTAACAGCCATCCCTGGATCTCCCGTCCGTCGAAGGAGGCATAGCGGATATCTTCGACTTGGAGATCGCCCTCAAATGGGCTGGTTTCAGTGGCGAGCAATGGGGTTACCCGTCCGTTTCTCAGCCCCTCCAGCCTCGGCGGTTGGGTGAAGCTCGTCCCGATCCAGATCGGGCCGTCGCTTGTCAACGCCGATCCCCAGACGGAGCCCGCAATGAGCGGCTCCGACCAATAAGATTCCTTGAGGCTGAGCAGGCGGGGTGTGATACGGGCCTGGGCGGTCGAGACGACAAAGAGGGTCTCCCCATCGAGCCATTGGAGGACGCCGCTCATGAACTCGATGTCGCCGACGTCGGGGGGGATCTCGACCCGGGAACCCTCCTCCAGCGTATCGAGGGAGCGGATCCGGATGAACGCCTGTCCACCAGGACCCGAGACGACGGAGGCCAAGCGGCCGGTGTCGGCATCGATCGCAGGGATGCTCTCCTCCGCATTCGGGTCGTGTGGAAGCCACTCGACTTTCGGCGGGTCGGCCAGAAGCTTGAGGCGGCACAGGCGGGTTCCGCGCCCCCGCCCTACGGCGAGAACAAGCTGGTCACGGCGATCGTCGTAGGCGGAGCGGAAGATGTGCTGTTCGGACACAAAGAGGTTATGCGGCTCGCTTTCTCGGCGGATCAGCTTGGCGTAGACCTCACGGTCGTCGGATCCGACGGCTATCCACGCCTCGTCCCCGCGCCAGAAGAGCTGCAAGATGCGGCCGATGGGACGCGGCGTGATCAGCTCGCTCGTTCCGGCATTAAGATCAAGCAAGTGGACGGTGTAGTTCATGTCGCCGCCGCTGTCGCGGGCGAAGGCGGCAAATGCGCGGCTGGGGTGGAGCGCCGTGGCACCGAGAGTCGGGGCTTCTTCAGCGGTGAGCCGCTCCAGGCCACTATCGGAGACCTGATAGAGCTGAGGAGATCCGCTCTCGGTAGAAAAGCACAGGAAGTCGGATCGTCCTCGGTGGCCCGATACCCCTATGATGGCCGGCTGACCGAGCAGGGAACGGACGATGGATTCGTACCCCCTGTCGCTTGTTTTCATGCCGCCACTCTAGCGCAGCAGTGTCACGATTGCCAGGGCGCCGCTGAACCTTGGGTGCTGAGATCACCGGTGGCGGAGCAGGTGATGCGCG
>SLAK01000372.1 GCA_007126855.1 Dehalococcoidia bacterium
GATGCGGCTGACACTCGCGGGCACGGCAGTCTCGGCGGTCGCGCTGGCAGGGCTGGGGAACGGCATCGCCTTCTTAAGCAGTGTGGCCGATCTCGGGCCGATCGGGTACTTCCAGAACGCGATCCACCTGAGCGTCGCCGTCGCCCTGCCGGTCGCGCTGTTACTGGGCATGTGCTTCATAGTCGCACCCATCGCCGCACGCACGGTGCTTACCGCCACGGCCCCCCATGGCGAGCAGGGCCGGGTCTTTGCCACCCAGGGCATGCTTGCCGACGTACTGACCATCGTCCCGCTCGTCATCGCCGGGGTCGGCGCCGAGCTGGCGGGGGCACGTGCGACCTTCCTCTTCCTGGGCGCGCTGGGCGCGGCCCTGTTTATCGGGCTCGAAATGGTAAGGATTCGCAATGCCGGCGCTGCCCCGCTTCGCCCCCGGCTCGAAGGAGCCTCGGGGCAGGCTACCGAAGCATGACCTCGGCGCGGCGGGCGCGGGGACCATCGAACTCGCAGAAGTAAATGCCCTGCCAGGTACCCAGTCGCATCCGGCCGTCAACAAACGGAACAGTCACGGAGTTTCCAACCAACGAGGCCTTGATGTGCGCATCGCTGTTGCCTTCTGCGTGGCGAAACTCGCCCGATTCCGGGATGAGCTTCTTCAGCCAGAACAGCATGTCCCGTTGCACGTCCCGGTCGGCATTCTCGTTGATGGTGACGGCGGCGGATGTGTGCGGCACAAAGACCGTCGCAATCCCATGCCCACCGTGCGCCGACACCAGCGCCGCAACGTCACTGGTGATGTCGACCAGCTCTTCGCGGGAACGGGTTCGTACCTGGAACGTATGCAGGACGGAATCGGTCACAGTGAGCCCCGGCGATCGCAGCGTTGCGCCGCCATTCTCGCATGCCCTGGTCCCATGCTCACGAAACAAGGGCGCTGATCCGGCCACGGGCGTCATAGCTTTGCAAGCGCGGAGCCGGGTTGTGCAAGCATTATGTGGTGCCCTTCGTGCGAGACTGCAACTGACGGCATCAGTAGCCACCAACTCGAAAGAGAAGGTGACGAAGGTGCCGTTTCTCTTTGCCCTTTTCGGGTCAACACCGGCAGCGCCCGCTGCGCTGCCTGCATCGACGAGCCGAGGGGTCACGCGCAACCGTGCGGTGATCATCACTGGTGCTGGTAGTTTCGCGCGGCGCGGCGGCCGAGTACGGTGACGAAGGAATCCGTGAGCCCGGTCTCACTATCGTATCCCGGGCGACCCTCCGCACCGATTCCGCCAGGCTTTGGCAAGAAACGGCCAACGGCGCCAATCGCGAACGATACCAGCCCGGGCGAGATTGCATTCGCGAGCATCACCAGTTTCACGTATGGGGTGATGAGCAATGTGGCGTCCCCGTGTTTCGCTGCATCGACGATCTTCCGTGCGGCACGCGGCGCGGTGGTGGACGTGACTGGGACGGCCGCCCCGAGGCTGAACCACCGGTACTCTTCTCGGTGCCTGCCTTTGAAGATCGCGTTGCGGTATGAGCCTGTGCGCATGAAGCCCGGTATCACGGTTGTGACACGGACACCACGGCTTCGCAATTCGCCATGCAGGCCCTGCGAAAAGCCAATCGCGGCGGACTTCGCGGCGCTGTAGGGCAAGAGATGGGGCGTGCCAATCACACCCCCGATCGAAGTGATATTGATGATGCGGCCTTCGTGGCGGCGGACCATTTCCGGGAGGACGGCCATGGTCGGGTAGTAGGCGCCCCAGAACATGATGCCGAGGGCTTCGTGGAAGTCCTCCTCGGTCTGCGTGTCGACCGGCCCCATGGTGATCGTCCCGGCGTTGTTCACCAGGATGTCGATGGGGCCGAAGCGTTCCCTGGCCTGCGCAACCAGGTTATCCACCTGTTCGCGCTTTGAGACATCGCAAGGGATCGCCAGCACGTCCGTGATGCCGTGGACGTCCTTCCGGGCGCGTTCGAGCTGTTCGGCATTGCGCGCGGTGAGTACCAGGCGGCATCCTTCGCGGGCGAACTCGCGTGCCATTGCGAGGCCCAGCCCGCGCGAACCGCCCGTGATCAGGACCACCTGACCGTCGAGGTCGGTGGCCGTGCGCCGCCGAATGCCCCGGCGGAGCAGCCACGCTGCCCCGCCCAACGCTGCAATCTTCACCGCGCTCGACAACATCGGCGTACTCCGAACGCTTGCGCGCCTCCGTGGCGTTCAGTGCCCACCCGATACCTACTGCTCAATTGATGCCCATACGTTCCTGGTGGTCTCGGCCGCGGCATCGGCGACCGACGAGTCCAGGCTATGCGGTCCTGCCGCGAGCTCGGCAACGACTGTCCGCGGGATGTGGTGGCTCACGCGGACAATGAGGTTGGCAGTTTCGCGCATGTGCCGCTCGGTGATTTCGGCCAGGCCGTCCTGGTGCATCGCCCGTGCGGTGGCGTGGAGCATGGTCTGGCTCACGGAAATCGCCGAGAGCATGGTGTAGTCGTCTCGGATCATGCGGGATACCGGGTATTCCTGGATGGTCCGGTAGAGCAGGCGCTCGCCCATGGATGCCGCGATGCCGGCGATGGCGGCTGCCGCGGCCTTCATTTTCGATGGAGTGCGGCCGCCCAGCGATTCCAGCTCGCGTTGCAGCTCTTCATTCTGGCGCATGAGCGTGCGGCGAATCTCTTCGTCCAGATTCCGCTCTTCGTTCGAGGCGCGCAGCGTCGCGTCCTCAAGGTGGCCTTCGACTTCGCCGAGGACGAAGGCGTTGAGGGTCATCATGTCGCTCAGGTGCACCAGCAGCTCTGCCTGGGGGTCTGCGTGCCGCGCGTTCCGCCGGCGGACCATCAGGGCAGCAACGCCGGTAACGGCCGCGCCGGTCGTTGCAATACCGGCAATGGGAAGGATCTTCGATCGGCGGTTCTTGCGCTCAATAGACAAAGGAATGTTCGTCTTCATAGTCCACTTCCTCTCGGGGCTAGTACAGCCCGCACTGTGTGCTGGGCTTGAGTGCGTTCGACATCATCCATGCTAGACGACGCGGTTTCAGCATGGATTGCATCCTTGTATGAGCTGGCGCCGCTGGCATCTCAGAACCATTGCAACGGAGCGCGTTGCAATGCCGCTAGGCGTTGTCCAGCGTTTCGTGTGCCATCGTTTCGGCGTGACGATTTACGACGTCCCTGAAAGCCTCGAAACGTTCGGGAAACTGCTCGTTGGCGTCCTCAAGATGGCGCGCAACTTTGACGATATCGTGTAGCGCGGAGCGGTCGATACGGTCACTGCCATGCTGCGTCTCTTCATGGTGGGCAAGCCAGTGGAGTCCACTCCAGCTCCGCTCCTCAAGCTGATCCCAGAGCAAACGCAGCGCCTCCTCCGGAACGTGGTCCGATGCGGCCGGGACAGGTTCGTCCTCGGGCAGGACTTCGGCCACACCGGGGGTGGATTCAGCGTAGCGGCGGCGCACCTCGGCCGCGTCGATCGTCAGTAGGAGGCGCCCGGAACTCATGTGGTCGACCACGGCGGATGGCAATGCGAGCGAGCCACGGTGATCGCCCAGGTTCACATGCACTTCATCGTCTTGCACCAGGGCGACGACTCCCAGTTCCCTGGTGTCGCTGGTGAACACGAATGTCCCGGGCGCTATGTCTGGTCGTTCAGTCATATTCCAACCTTCCTAAGAGCCTTCGACGCGGGCATGGTCCGGCCGCGCCGACCTGTCGAATCCGTCGTGGCGCGAACCGTCAGCGGAAGGCTCTGGAGTAGCGGCGGTCCGGAGCCCCGGCCAGTCCCACCGTACCGGGTAGCGCTCGCCGCTCTCCTCGATGAATCGCTGGAGCACAGAAAGCGCCATCGGCCCGGGCATCGGGTATCGCGCCGGGATGGATTGCATATCCTGTGTGAGCCGGCCGTAGACACCGAAGTCGCGCGGGTACTTCGAGGGGTCGGTGCCGACGAATCGGCCTTCCCTCTGCGCCCTTTTCAGGATGGCTTCCCACCGCTCAATTGGCGGCAGGCCCACAGCCTCCACGCCGCTTGAGAACAGTGTCATGTAGATTTCGTCGTAGGGCTCGGTTTCGTCCAGGTAGCGTTCCAGCCAATCCGCGGAGGGCTCCATCATGAACTTGAGCCAGAAAGGCGCGCTGCCCGTACGGAGAGCCCAGTAGGGTTCCATGGTGATGAATGACTCCACGAAGAGCCGGTTGGGCTTGTAGCCCCGTTGCCGGTACCACCAGCGGTACAGGTCGGCCACGAACGGGCTTGGGTGCTCCGGCTCATCGAATATCATTTGCCGGACTTCGAAGCCATTCTCCTCCGCAAAACGCCGTGTATCTTCCAGGAAGGCATGATCCAGCCCCCATTCAGCCTCTGGCATCTCGCCGTCAGGCTGCGGGGGTTCCCACTTGCGGCGGTGAGAATCGTACCGTTCCAGGTATTCGGCGACGCGATCGCTGCCGTGCAGGAATTCGTCGGGCGTGGCGCCGCCCAGCGCGCCGAACTGGAAGTAGTGGCGCTCACCAAGCTTCGTCGTGGCCCAGCGCCTCCTGCAATCGACTACGTAAATGGGCGCCCCAGGCTCGAGGTTCTTCTTCAGGAACTCCTCGTACGGTGTGCCAAGCCGGAGCTGCTTGAACCTGAAATAGGTCATCAGGTGGATCATCAGCCGGTCTTGGTTCGGGTCGTGCATGTGATGCAGCTGCAAGTCCGGGTTCTTCTCCAGGATCTCCGGTGCAACGCGCTTTCCGAACTCCATATCCTCCATAGGCTCGTCGGGGTGGATCTTGCCCCGCCGGATGGGGACGAACTGGGTTTGCGGGAGCCAGGGAATGCCAAGCGCCGCTGCGAGATGGATCATTGCCCCACTGGACGAGCCAACCATCGCCGCCTGATAAGGCCGTTCCGGGTAGGAATTGACCACCCAGCGCGACAGCTCTTCGGCCCTGATTTCGCCAGCCTTGCTTTCGGGAACGGCCTCACCCCAGCCGCTCAGGATGTAGAGCAGCTCTCGGCCCCTTGGCGGCAGCGCATTGGTCAGGCTTGATACCGTCTCCGAGGGTGGTGCCAACCCGGCAAGCCCCGGCGAATCCTTTCCTTTCAGGTAGCGGCTCAGCATGCGGACCATGGCTGATGCGGAGTCGAATCCTGCGACAAAGCGGGGGGCAAAGGGCCCTGCTGAACGCATGATGGGAGCTTTCACCTGTCGCCTCCTTTTGCCCGCGCCTTGTCCCGTGCGCTGCCGTTGCGGCGCTCGCAGTGGGCGCGGAACACGTGCGCGCCAGGCGATCCGGTTCCCGGTGCCAAACTGGCCCGGCCTGCGGCGCGCAAGTGATAGTGAGATGCCGCCGAGCACATGCCGCCCTTCGGCATCCGTTCCGATTGCTCCTGGTTTCCTGTGGTTGTCATTGGTTTACCGGCCGGTGGACAGAACTTCGCCGGCTCGCTGCAGCACCGTCGACGCCCGGCGTTCCCGTCGTTGGCGCCTGCGAAGCCCGAACCACGACATCGCACCCGCGCCGCCCAGGGCAACCAGCGCCGGGGCGATGAGCGCCGAACGTGACCGGCCGTTCTCGTGATGTTTGGGCTGTGGCCGGTGGATAAAGCCGCCACTCACGGTTGCCCACCCCTGAAGCGGCTCGTAGAGATTACCGCGTGTTGGTGCTTGCACACGGTCCTCGAAGTGTCCGCGATCGACCTGCCGGGAAAACACGGTTTCTACCAGCGATGGGGTGAGGGTGTGTTGCAGTGCTGCGAGCCGCCCCGCGGGCCCGACGTAGACCTCGCGGCGGGGCTTCCTGGCGAGCGACACAATGGTTTTGGCGACCCGATCTGCTTCGTACACCGGGTCGAGCGGTTTCGCCACACGGCCGGTGAAGTTGGCCGCCACGCGAAAAAGCGGGGTGTCGATGGCAGCGGGCAAGACGGTGCAAACTTGCAGGTCTTTCGCGTCGTCGAGTTTCAGCTCGTTCCGCAGTGTCTCTGAGAGGCCGCGAACGGCCCATTTGCTGGAGACGTAGGCGGACGTGTATGGCTGGCCCAGCACCCCGACCACCGAGGAGACGTTGATGAGCGTGCCGTGACCCTGCTCGCGGAACTGCCGCAGTGCCGCCCGCGCGCCATGGACGTATCCGAAGAAGTTTGTCTCCATTACCCGCCGGAAAACGTCCGGCGGGGTCTCTTCGAAGCGTCCAAACGCGGACACGGCTGCGTTGTTCACCCAGACGTCGATGCGCCCGAAGCGGTCGACCGCCTTCTGCGCGAGCGTTTGCACCTGGGGCTCGTCTGCCACGTCGGTCGCCACAGCGAGAGCCACGCTGCCGCGCTGCTCGCATTCGACGGCGAGCTCTTCCAGCGCGTCCTCGCGGCGTGCGGCGAGCACCAGCTTCGCCCCCTCGTCTGCGAGGCGGAGAGCTGTCGCGCGCCCGATGCCGGCTGAAGCGCCGGTGATCACGACGACTGAGCCGTGGAGTTCACGTTTCATAGAGTCGCTGCCCTCCCGGCCGGATGTCACGGCGTTTTGACCCACGCTAGTGATGAACCGTCACAGCCAGGCAACACAGCACAACGCGCTCATGCCAAAGATCTCGCAACGCTCGGCAAGGCGCGGCCGCGGCCGACGCACGTGCCCTTGATACACATTCGCCACCAGTTCGCATTGCTTGTTGTTGCCCTGCAAGCGGGCGAGCGCAAAGGTGGAGCCCGCTAGGGCGCCCTGGCACCCACGTCTCGTAGGCCCCCGCGAAAGTGTGGAAATTACGCACGAAATGGAGCTTGCAATGCCGGATACCAGCCAGGGAAACAACGGGCAGGCCCACATCGGTTCGCCCGTCTGCACCATCGACGGCAAGGAACTCGGGAAGGTGAAGGACGTACAGGGCAAGTACATCAAGGTAGACGCACCGCGTGCCCGGGACTTCTGGCTCAGCGTTTCAACAATCCAGTCCAGCGATAGCAACGGCGTCCATCTTGCCTTCGATGCGGTAGCTATACGCCCCTTCATGCTGGATACGCCTGGCGATCCGATCGGTGGCCCAGACAGTGCGCTACCCGCAATGGACGAGCGGCTTGATGCGCGTCGCAACGCCGAAGAGCAGGAAGAACGGCGGCATGGGCTGGTCGAGGGCCGGCGCGACGGTGAGGAGCAGTAGCCATACATCCTGGCGGAGTTTCGTTTGCGGACCGGTGAGTTGAAAGAGGGTGTAACGGAGGCGTCACCCCGGCTGCGGAGCGCTTTATGCCGGTGGCAGCGTCAACTTCCTAGCATCGAAACGGTGAGGGCCGATGCTGACAATGGTCCCGCGGCCGGGAGCGGCTCGGCAGGCACGCCGGGAGCACTTCGTGGAAACCCAACCTTCAGATCGCCGAAACGACATCGTCGATGAGGAATCGGCGGCATCTTTCCCCGCCAGCGACGCCCCATCATCCACACCCGTCACGGGCGAAGGAAGGGGACAAACCATGTCTGAACACGC
>SLAK01000375.1 GCA_007126855.1 Dehalococcoidia bacterium
CTGGGCGAGGCGCTGGACGTGACGCCGGCACAAATCCGGAAGGACCTGAGCTATTTCGGGCGCTTCGGGAAGCAGGGGCGGGGCTATGACGTGCCGGTGCTGCTGGCGAAGCTGCGCGAGATCCTGGGGCTGGATCGGCGCTGGCGCGTGTGCATCGTTGGTGTCGGGCGCCTGGGCCAGGCGATCGTGGAGTACGGCGGCTTCGAGCCGCAGGGCTTCTCCATGGTCGGCGCCTTCGACGCCGACCCGGCGCTCTTCGGCAAGAAGGTTGGTTCCGTGGACATCCGCCCGGTGGCGGAGCTGAACGACTTTCTCGCGCAGACACGCGTCGACATCGGCATCGTGGCAGTCCCGGCACGTGCCGCGCAGGAAGTGGTCGACGAACTGGTGGATGCGGGCATCCGGGCGATTCTGAACTACGCGCCGATGACGCCGCACGTGCCGCCGGGGGTGAACATCCGCCACATCGACCCGGTGCTGGCAATGCAGAGCATGACCTTCTACCTGAAGCGGCCCGCCGGCGTGGTGGCGATCCGGGAATAGCCGGGTGTTAGCGGTCGGGCTGGGGGAAGAGGCCGACGAGGTTTTCCTCTTCGGTCGGCAGGCTGCGCTTGATGACCTCGATATGGTCGAGCGCGATGCCGGCGCCGATGGCCACGCATTCGAGGGGGTTGTCTGCGACGTAGCAGGGTACGCCGGTTTCCTGGGTTAGCAGCTCGTCCATGTGCCGCAGGAGTGCGCCGCCGCCGGTCAGGACGATGCCGCGGTCGATGACGTCGGAGGCGAGCTCCGGCGGGGTCTTTTCGAGCACGGAGCGGACGGCCTGGACGATACTCCCCAGGGAGTCCTGGATGGAGTTCGAGATTTCGACGCTGTTGAGCGTGATGGTCTTGGGGAGGCCGCTGAGCTGGTCGCGCCCGCGGACCTGGGTTTCGAGGCCTTCGTCGATGGGCAGGGCACTGCCAATGGCCATCTTGATTTCCTCGGCGGTGCGCTCGCCGATGATAAGGTTATGGCGGCGGCGGGCATAGGCGACGATCGCTTCGTCGAGGCGGTCGCCGGCCATGCGGACGGATTCGCTGACAACGATGCCATAGAGCGAGATGACGGCTGCCTCGGTGCGGCCACCGCCGATGTTGACCACCATGTTGCCGCGCGCGGTGCCGATGGGGACGCGGGCGCCAATGGCGGCGGCCAGGGGTTCGGGGACGAGGTGGGCGGGCTTGCGCGCTCCGGCCTGCTCGGCGGCGTCGCGGACAGCGCGCTGTTCGACGCTGGTGACGCCGGCGGGGACAGTGACCATGACCTCGGGCCGGATGAGGTTGAAGCGGCCGGTGACGAGGCCAACGAAGTACCGCAGCATCGCTTCGGTGGTGAGGTAGTCGGCAATGACGCCGTCGCGCATGGGGCGGACGACGCTTATGGAGCCGGGGGTGCGCCCCTGCATGGCGCGGGCTTCAAAGCCCACGGCGACGATGCTGCTGTCGCGATTATGTTGAGCGACGACCGATGGCTCGTTGACGATGATGCCCTGGCCTTTGACGTAGACCAGGATGTTGGCTGTGCCGAGGTCTATGCCAACGCGCCGGGATGCGAAGAACTGGAGGGACATCAAGACCGCTCGATTTCGACGCCGAGGGAGCGCAACTTGTGGTCGAGGCGCTCGTACCCACGGTCGAGGTGATATATTTCGTCGATTACAGTGTGCCCCTTTGCGACGAGTGCCGCCAGCAGAACGGCAGCGCCGGCGCGAACATCGAGTGCACGGACGTGGGCGCCATTGAGTTTCGTAGGGCCCGTGATGACCGCTGAAGACGAGGTGCTGACGATTTCCGCGCCCAGCTTGCGAAGCTCGCCGACATAGAGCATGCGGTTGTCGAAGACGCGCTCGTGGACGATGGAGACGCCTTCGGCCTGGGTGAGCAGCGCGGCGAGCGGGGCATGGAGGTCGGTGGCGACGCCGGGATAGGGCAAAGCCTGGAAGTTCACGGCGCGCGGCGTACCCTGCGCGGCGACGCGGAGCCCGCCTTCACGCTCTTCGATGAGCGCGCCTGTGGCACGCAGCTTGTTGACGACGGCGTCCATAACCTCGGATGGGGCGTCTTCGATTTCGAGGTCGCCACCGGTCATGACCGCGGCGATGGCCCAGGTACCGGCTTCGATGCGGTCGGGCATGATACGGGCGGTTGCGCCATGGAGCTCGGGCACGCCTTCGATGTGCAGGATCTGGGTGCCGATGCCGGAAATACGGGCGCCCATGAGGTTGAGCAGGCGCGCAAGTTCCTGCACTTCGGGTTCGGTGGCGGCATTGACCAGGGTGGTGCTGCCCTCGGCGAGCACGGCGGCCATCATGACGTTCTGGGTGCCTGAGACGGAGGGGTAGTCGAGGAAGAGCCGCGCGCCGTGCAAGCGCTCGCCACAGGCCCTGGTAAGGACGTAGCGTTCGCCGTCCCGGCCGATGGCGGCACCCATGGCTTCGAAGCCGCTGAGGTGGACATCGATGGGCCTTTGCCCGATGACATCGCCACCAGGTGGGGCGGACGATGCGAAGCCATGGCGGGCAAGCAGGGGGCCCATGATCTGGAATGAGGCGCGGTTTTCCGTGATAAGCTCGGTCGGCGCTTCGAAGACGTTTGCGCCTTTCCCGCTAATCCGCAGCGTGGAGGGGGAGAGCCGTTCGACGGTGGCGCCGATCGTTTCGAGCAATTCGCCGAGGGATTCGACGTCGCTGATGTCGGGGACGTTTTCCAGAACGAGGTAGTCGTCGGTGAGCAGGGAGGCGCACATGGCGGCGAGGGCCTGGTTCTTGGCGCCGGAGACGCGGACATGGCCATGCAAGGCTGTGCCGCCTTTCACGAGGTAGCGCCGTGTCCTGTTTCGCCGGGTGCTCATGAGTCCGCCTCAGGATAGGGCTTATGTGATGATCGAGCTACTACTTACTGTGGGGTAGGATAGTGTTCGGGGGCTGAACTTGTGGACAGGCACGAATATTTGCAGGGCATTGTCCGGGCGTTAACAGATCTGTCAGAACGCATGAGCAACGTGACGCCGCCTTTTGCACCGGACTCGATACCGCCGGAACGGGCTGACGCGGTGCGAGACTGGCGTGGCGGGCTGGTGGAGCAGGTCCGGCTGCGTGCCATCGAAGACATCAACGCGCTCGAAGCACCGGAAGACCTGCAGCCATTCCACGCGAGCCTATTGCGCTGCCTGACGGAAGAAGACGAGGCGGAGCGCCAGCCTTCCTGGCATGCGGCACCCAGCACGGAGGGGTGGCCACGGGTGATGATGCGCCTGGCGCTGCTCTGCCAGGAAGAATCGATCCCGTTCCCGACGACGGCGGGGCGCAACGAGCCGGCGGAGCCAGAGCCAGCGCGTTCGGAGGGTGGCGACTGGCGAACCCGCGTCCGCCGGGAACTGGAGCTGCGTGGTCACCCGGACCCGGACGAAGCGATCGAGGCGCTGGAGGGCCTCTCAGAGGACGAGGGGGGATAAGGCACTAAGTCCCCGGTTTCCCGGGGACTCAGTGTGATGGTGTGTCGCGGAGCGGCTGCGTTTAGCCGCCCGGCCGGGGCGCGCCGGGAGCGCGCCGCCTGCGTTCAGCGACGCGGAGGCGCAAGAGCGACTTCTGCAACGAGGCCTGAACGCGGGCAAGGTCAGCTTCCGACTGGGCACGGCCTTCCTGGAGCTCGCGGAGCCGTTCTTCGGCGCGGGCGCGGGCTGCGCGGGCGCGGTCGATATCGATTTCTTCAGCGGCTTCGGCCTGGTCGGCAAGGATGGAGACGCGATCGCCACGGACTTCCATGAAGCCGCCGGCGATGGCGAAGCTTTCTTCCCTGCCGCCGCGACGGAAGATGAGCTCGCCGTAGTCGAGGGTGGTCATGAGCGCGGCGTGGCGCGGGAGGATGGCGAGCTGGCCTTCGACGCCGGGCGCGACAAGCACCTCGACGTCTTCCTCGACGCGGACGACGCGCTCAATTGTGATGATCTCGACGGTGAGGGGCATGGCCTGCTACTCCTCTGCGAGCTGGCGACCCTTTTCGACAGCTTCATCGATCGTGCCGACCATGTAGAAGGCCTGTTCGGGCAGGCCGTCGTGCTGGCCGTCGAGGATCTCGGCGAAGCCGCGGATGGTTTCGCGGATGGAAACGTACTTGCCTTCCTGGCCGGTGAACTGCTCGGCGACGAAGAAGGGCTGGGTGAGGAAGCGCTGCATTTTGCGGGCGCGCGCCACGGTGAGCTTGTCTTCGTCGGAGAGTTCGTCGATGCCGAGGATGGCGATGATGTCCTGGAGGTCCTTATAGCGCTGAAGGACCGACTGCACCTGGCGGGCGGTCTCGTAGTGCTCTTCGCCGACGATGCGCGGTTCGAGTGCGCGGGAGAAGGATGCCAGGGGGTCCATGGCGGGGAAGAGGGCCTGCTCGGCCAGGGAGCGTTCGAGGGCGACGACTGCGTCGAGGTGGCCGAAGGTGGTGGCCACGCCGGGGTCAGTGTAGTCGTCGGCGGGGACGTAGATGGCCTGGAAGGAGGTAATGGAGCCCTTCTTGGTGGAGGTAATGCGCTCCTGGAGGTCGCCCATTTCGGTGGCGAGCGTCGGCTGGTAGCCGACAGCGGAAGGCATGCGTCCGAGGAGGGCGGACACTTCCATGCCGGCCAGGGTGTAGCGGTAGATGTTATCGACGAAGAAGAGGACGTCGCGGCCTTCTTCGTCGCGGAAGTATTCGGCCATAGTAAGGCCGGTGAGGGCCACGCGAAGGCGCACGCCAGGCGGCTCGTTCATCTGGCCGAAGACCATGGCCATCCTGGGAAGAACGCCGGATTCCTTCATCTCGTGCCAGAGGTCGTTGCCTTCGCGGGAGCGTTCGCCCACGCCGGCGAAGACGGAGTAGCCGCCGTGCTCGCGGGCGATGTTGGAGATGAGCTCCTGGATGACGACGGTCTTGCCGACGCCGGCGCCGCCATAGAGGCCGACCTTACCACCGCGGACGAGGGGAGCGATGAGGTCGACGACCTTGATGCCGGTTTCGAGGATGGAGGGTGTGGTCTCCTGCTCTTCGAAGGAGGGCGGCTGGCGATGGATGGGCCAACGGGGGACTTCGTCGCCGATGGGCATGTCGTCGATGGGTCTGCCCAAAACGTTGAACATGCGGCCGAGGGCGTCGGGGCCGACGGGGACGGCGATGGGCTGGCCGGTGTCAAAGGCTTTGACACCGCGGCGCATGCCGTCGGTGGAGTCCATGGCGAGGGCGCGGACCCAGTTGTTGCCGATGTGCTGCTGCACTTCGGCGACCAGGAGGGAGCCATCTTCGCGCTCGATGTTGATCGCGTTATTGATGGCGGGGAGCTGACCGGGCGGGAACTCGGCGTCGATAACGGTGCCAATGATCTGGACGACGCGCCCTTCGGCGGCGGTTGTCATGACCATGCTGAATCCTCCATTGCGTTCGGCGTGCTACCTGTTCTTTGAGAATGCTTTGAGCCGCTCTTCCATGTCGGGCCCGCGGCCGGGGCTCTTTTCGCGTTCGAATTTGAGTCCTTCGGGCAAGGGAAGGCGCTGACTTTCGGTGGACAGCATCTTGTCAGCCCGGAGGGTGTGCCAGGAGTTCTGGACGATCGTTCGGGCGATCTCCAATGTCCTGGGCGTGAGTTGTTCATCGGGGACGCAGAGGGCGGCGAGGCCGATACGGGCGGCTTCGTTGCCTGTGAGGGGCGTGCCCGTATACATCATCATGCGCGCCTGTGAGAGACCGACGCGCCGCGGGAGGCGCTGGCTCATGCCCCAGGTGGGAGTCATGGACCAGCGGCCGTGGGTATCGGCGAAGCGGGCGGATTCGGCCGCGATGATGAAGTCCGCGCCGAGCGCCAGTTCGAGGGCGCCGGTGTAGCAGTGGCCCTGGACCGCGGCGATAACGGGCTGCGGCAGGGCTTCCATGGCATCGATGGTCTCGGCCTGGAAGTGGGGGGAGGGGGCTGTCTCGCCGGCCTGGATGGCCTTAAGGTCGTTGCCGGCAGAAAAGGAGCGGCCGTTGCCGCGCAGGATGACGCAGCCGACCTCTTCGGTAGCCGCCGCGATAGCATCGAGGTGTGAGCGCAGCTCGACGAATAGGGACGGGCTGAGCGCGTTGAGGGTTTCGGGACGGTTCAGGGTGAGGATTGCGATGCCGTCCTGGTCTTCACGAAGTACGAGTTCACTCATGCGGGTACCCCCAGGATGTCTTCGAGCCGCACCTCGAGCAGGCTGTTGAATTCGCGTTCACAGGGGGGCAGCTCCATGCCGCGAGTGTACTCGGTCCGGACGGCCCAGCAATGCATCCCGGCGGCGACGGCGGACTGGATACCCGCCGGTGAATCCTCGATGGCCAGGCAGCGCTCCGGCGCGACGCCGATACGCTCGGCGGCCGCGAGGTAGATATCGGGCGCGGGTTTGCCATGCTCGACTTCGTCGCCGGTGACCATCTGCGGGAAGGCATCGAGCAGGGTGATCTTGCGGAGGGCAGCATCGACCCAGGGCCGCACGGAGGAGGAGCAGACGACGAGGGGCATACGGCGCTCCTGGAGCGCGCGCACGAGCCCTTTGGCGCCGGGAAGGGCCTCGCTCTTGACGAGGTACTGCTGGGTCATGAGCGGGAGGTAGCGGCGCTGGTATTCATCTATTGGGTTCTGGAGCTCGAAATCGCGGATAAGTTCGCGCCAGCCGGACTTGGTGCCCATGTAGGGTTTGTATTGCTCGAGGGAAAGGGAGCGCCCCTCTTCGGCAAGGAGGGTGTTGACGGCTTCGAAATGCAGCGGCTCGCCGTCCACGAGGACGCCGTCCATATCGAAGATGACCGCGTCGAAGCGCGCCAGTGTTACTCCTCCAGTGCGGCGGCGCCGCCAACGATGTCGAGCAGTTCGGTGGTGATCTGCTCCTGGCGGGCCTTGTTGTAGGTGAGGGTGAGTTCTTTTTCCATGTCGCTGGCGTTATCGGTGGCGTTCTTCATGGCGACCATGCGGGCGGACTGCTCGCTTGCCACTGATTCGAGGATCGCCTCGTAGACGAGCATATCAACGTAGCGGGGAAGCAGCCGGTCGAAGACATCGGTGGGGGAAGGCTCGAAGAGGTACTCCTGGCGGTAGGCTTCGGCCTCTTCTTCATCGGTCATGCGCGGTGGCGCGATGGGGAGGAGCTGCTTGACGATGGGGCGCTGGACTGCGGTGTTCACGAACTCGGCATAGCTGAGGTAGACGCGGTCGACGTTGCCCTCGGTGAAGTCGTCCATGATGAGCTTGGAGATGGTAGAGGTATCGAGTTCGCTGGGGTAGTCGCCGAGTTCGGTGAATTCGGCGACGACGTTTGCGCGGGCGCGAAGGAAGAAGTCGCGGCCCTTCTTGCCGACCGCGACGAGCTGGGCGGCGTTGGGCTGCTCGGTCATGAAGATGGTGGCCGAGCGGTTGAGGTTGGCATTGAGGGCGCCACAGAGACCTCGGTCGGGTGTGACATGGAGCAGGCCGACGGTTTCGACAGGGCGTTCGACCAGGAGCGGGTGGACGGCGGCTTCTTCGCCGCGGTCGGTGGCGCTGGCCAGCCCGGAAAGCACAAACTGGATTTTCTCAGCATAGGGCCGCGCCTGTACGGCCCGGTCCTGCGCGCGGCGCATTTTGGATGCGGCCACGAGCTGGAGTGCGTTGGTGATCTTGGCGGTGTTACGGACAGACGTGATGCGTCGCCGGAGCTGCCTGATGGTTGCCATCGTCGACTCTTCCCATGGTTACGGCGCCGGCTCGGAGTGCGTGCCGGCGCCGTGTTGTGTTCTGGTCCCCCGGTTAGTAGGGGATATTCTGCTTGAAGCTGGTAATTGCCTCGGTGAGACCCTTTTCGATTTCTTCGGTGAGCTCCTTCTCGGTCATGATCTTGTCGACCAGTTCCGGGTTGTTGCTCTTGAGGTACTTTTTGAGCTCGGCCTCGAAGCTGGCGATCTTTTCGAGCGGCACATCGATGAGGAAGTTACGCTTGAGCGCGAAGATGATGGCGACTTCCTCGGCGAGGTCGAGCGGTTCGAACTGGCCTTGCTTGAGGACTTCGTTCACGCGCAGGCCAAATTCGAGCTGGCGCCTGGTGGTGGCGTCGAGGTCGCTGGTGCCGAACTGGGCGAAGGACTGGAGTTCGCGGAACTGCGAGTGGTCCCCCTTCAGGCCGCCGGACACCTTCTTCATGATCTTGGTCTGGGCGGCGGAGCCGACGCGGGAAACGGAGAGGCCGACGTTCACCGCGGGACGAATGCCGGCGTTGAAGAGGTCGGACTCGAGGTAGATCTGGCCGTCGGTGATGGAGATGACGTTGGTGGGGATGTAGGCCGACACGTCGTTTGCCTGGGTTTCGATGATGGGGAGGGCGGTGAGGGAGCCGCCGGCTTCGAGCTTGGCGGCGCGCTCCAACAGGCGGCTGTGGAGGTAGAAGACGTCGCCGGGGTAGGCTTCGCGTCCCGGCGGGCGGCGGAGGAGGAGGGAGATTTCGCGGTAGGCCCAGGCGTGCTTGCTGAGGTCGTCGTAGATGATGAGGGCGTCTTTGCCCTGCTCCATGAATTCTTCGCCGAAGGCGCAGCCGGCATAGGGCGCGAGGTACTGGAGGGCGGCCGATTCGGCGGCGGTAGCGGAGACGACGATGGTGTGGTCCATGGCGCCATATTCTTCGAGCATGCCGACGACCTGGGCGACCTTCCCGGCTTTCTGGCCGATGGCTACGTAGATGCAGATGAGGTCGCCACCGCGCTGGTTGATGATGGCGTCGAGCGCGATGGCGGTCTTGCCGGTGGAGCGGTCGCCGATGATGAGCTCGCGCTGGCCGCGGCCGATGGGGATCATGGAGTCGATGCTCTTGATCCCGGTCTGCACGGGCGTGTCGACGCTTTTGCGGAGGGTGACGCCGGGGGCGATGCGCTCGACCGGGCGGCTGGCGCTTGCGTTCAGCGGGCCCTTGCCGTCGACTGGCTCGCCAAGCGGGTTGACCACGCGGCCGATGAGCTCGTCGCCGACGGGCACCTCGATGATGCGGCCGGTGGAGCGCACTTCGTCGCCCTCTTTGATGTCGAGGTAGTCGCCGAGGATAACCGCGCTGACGGACTCTTCTTCGAGGTTGAGGGCGATGCCCATGGAGCCGTTGGCGAACTCGAGAAGCTCGGAAAGCATGGCGCCGGAGAGGCCGTGGATGCGGGCCACGCCGTCGCCGGCGTCGATGACGGTCCCGACATCGGCGGAGACGGCGGTGGTGCCAAATCCTTCGATCTGTTCCCGGAGGATGGAGGCGATTTCTTCAGCTCGAACTGCCATGAAGCGGTTCCTTCTCTCTAGTTTTGCGCCTGGTGCTAGGCGGCGCCTGCGAGCCGTTGCTCGAGTCTGCGCAGGCGAGTGCGAATACTGCCATCGATGAGCTGGTCACCGACCCGAATGATGAGGCCGCCCATGATGGCGGGGGCAACGATGAGGTTGACGGTCACCTTCATGCCGAGGGAGTCCGAGAGGCGCTTTTCGATGGCGGCGACCTGCTCAGGGGCGAGGTCGATGGCCGAGGTTACCTCTGCCTGGATGCGCCCTTCGTGTTCGTCGGCCATGCGCTGGAAGGACATGGCGACGAAGCGGGCACCTCGCGAACGGCCCTTGGCAACTAATAGCTTGGCAAGGTTGAGCGCTTTCGGCGAGACATCGAGCACGCGATCCAGGATTTTGTGCCGGGATTCGACGGGGTTGCGCTCATCAGCGAGCGCGTAAGCTAGCTCGGATTCGGCGAGGACGCTTGCGATGTCCTGGAGGTCGCGGCGCCACTGGTCGATGGTGCCATCGTCCAGAGCGATGGCAAAAGCGGCCTGTGCGTAGCGGCGAGCTGCCTCGTCGGATGCCATGGTCAGTTCCCGCTGAATTTGGATTCGGCGAGGGTCTCTTCGATGATGCGGCGGTGCGCGTTTTCATCGAGGGACTCGCCGATGACACGGCCGGCTGCCTGGACGGTGATGGTGGCAAATTCCTTGCGGAGTTCGTCGATGGCCCGGTCACGCTCGAGCTGGATCTCAGCACGGGCCCGTTCCATCGCGGCATCCCGGTCCCTGGTAGCCTGTTCACGCGCTTCCGACTGAATGCGCGAGGCAATGTTCTGGGCATTCGCGACGAGCTCCTGCCCTTCCTGGCGCGCAGTCTGGAGCTGTTCCTGGATGTTCGCCTGGGCCTGTGCCGCCTCTGCGCGTGCAGTTTCGGCGGCGTTAAGGCCTTCGGCGATGCGCTCGCGGCGGTCGTCGAGCATTCCCAGGATCGGCTTGTATAGCACCAGCCGAATGATGGCCAACAGGATGAGGAAGTTGACCATGTTGGCGATGATCGACGGGATGCTGAGACCTAGGGCTTCAAACGCGTCGCCCATGGTGGTACCTCAATTCGTTTTCGGGCTAAACAACGAAGGCGATGATGAGCGCGGTAAGCAGCGCATAAATGCCGATGGCTTCGGCGAACGCGACACCAAGGATCATGTTCGTCTGGATGGCGGCGCGGGCCTCGGGGTTGCGGCCGAGGGCTTCCATGGCCTTGCCAACGAGGTTACCGATGGCGAGGGCGGGTGCGATGGAGCCGACGGACATTGCCAGTGCAGCGCCGATAGCCTTCGCGGCGTCGGTTTCGAGCCAGACGAGAAAAGGCAGGTAGCTCAATACGTCCATGGTGGGGTTATTCCTCCGTGTTGCCGTTTTTGCGGCTTACTGGTGAGATTGCTAGCCAGGCTCACGCCTGAACTGCTCCTGGTTCGTGCGGTGCGGCGGGGGCGCCGGCCGCGTGTTCCTCTTCCTCGTGGTGGCCATCGTGTGGCTCATGGTCGTCGTGGTGTTCGTCATCGTGATGCGATTCCACGGCGCCAAGGCCGAAGACGAGCACGAGGAGTGAGAAGACGATGGCCTGAATGAGTCCAACGAACAATTCGAGGCCATAGATGGCAATTGGTGCTACGAAGGGCACCAGGAAGGCCATGATCAGCAGGAGCACGCTCCCGGCGAAGATGTTGCCGAAGAGACGCATGGACCAGCTGATGATCCGGATGAACTCGGAGACGAGTTCGAGGATGCCGACGAAGGTCATGATGGGGTTCTTCCAGGGGGCGATGAAGAACTTGCCAAGATAGCCGACGCCGTGGGCCTGGAAACCCCATACCCACACGGTCGCAAACGCGACGAGGGCAAGCGCCAGCGTGTTGTTTACATCGCTATATGCGGCCCGGAAGAAGGGATAGACCACGGTGAGTTTGTCTTCGGGAAAGTCGATGCCCATGACGACGATGCCGAGGGCCGGGCTCTCGACCCCGTTGGCTTCTACAGCGAGGGGATCGTCCTGAGATAGAAGCACGGGTGCATCGGGATCCGCCTGCAAGGCCTCGGCTGCCGCGGTGACCTCCTGGGATGGAGGTACCGCATCCTCCGGCGACTGGCGTTCAAAGCGGGTGAAGTGTTCGGCGAGGGCAACGATGTAGGCGTCGAGGGCTTCGCCGGGGGTCCAGCCTTCTTCGATATCGAATTTGAAATCTTCGGCGCCGGTGGCGACGATGCCGACGCCACCGCGCTCGTTGGTATGCCAGGCGGCCCAGTGGTGGTCTTCATCGAAGGGCTGGCCGACAGCTTCCTGATCGTCGATCTCGTGGAAAATCTTGTGGCCGTAGTCCTGGGTGAGGCCGATGTTCTTGTAGAAGGGCAAGAGGGCGGCCCAGTTGGCGACGAGGATGAAGATGAAGAAGGTGCCGGCGACGACGAAGAAGCGGCGGCCGTGTTCTTTACCGGCGATCTCTTCGCACTGGGTGACAAGGAAGTCGATGATGCCTTCGATGAAGTTCTGCATGCCGCCGGGGATAAGCTGCATGGACCGCGTAGCGACGAGGGAAACAACGATGATGATAATCATCGCGAGCCAGGCGCCCATGATGGTGCTGGTGATGTGCCAGGGGCCAATCTGCCAGAGCTTCTCCGGCGGGATGGCGATGTGGGGCTCGGGGCCGGCGGCGACGACGAAGCCTACCATGATGACCGCGAGCACAGCGACTAACGAGCCGGCAATGATAACGAGTAGCTTCAAGCTAGCCCTTTCCTGTCGGCTCTGCCCCGATTCGCTCCATGAGCGGCTTGACCATGCGGTAGCCGCCGACGAACGCGAGAACGAGGCCGAGCAGTATTCCCAGCAGCGTGAATGCTGGCTCCCACCCGGTGGCGGAATCGGCCCAGCGGCCGAGGGCCACGCCGAGGATGATACAAGCGGCGAAGTACCATCCGACTCCGAGGAGCGTGGCAGTTGGAATCATCCAGCTGCGCATCAGGTCCTCCCCGGGGGCTCCCGGAATCCGCGACCTCGCGCATCATAGGGTGATTGTGAATGTTTGCGCAAGCGAGGCCGTGCGGGCGGGGCCTCAAGATTTCGGTTCGTCCAGATCGGAGAGATCGAGGCTCTCGATGAAGTCCTTGAAAGCGCCAAGGCGCTCGAGTTCCTCGGGGTCGACAGGCTTGCTCCGGGGGCTGACGGATTCGTCTTCGGCCTGGGCCTGTTCGTCGAGGATGACGCCTGCGGAGTCGAGCACGGTGTCTTCGGCGTAGATGGGCACGTTGACACGGACGGCGAGGGCGAGGGCGTCGGAGGGGCGTGAATCGACCTCCATGGTCTCGCCGTTGACGTCGAGGACGATGCGGGCGAAGAAGGTGTCGTTGGAGAGGTCGTTCACGACGATATAGGCGACGGAGGCGCCGAGCTGCTCGATCATGTTCTTGAGCAAGTCGTGGGTGAGGGGCCGTGCGACGGATACATCCTGCAGGCGGACGGCGATGGCGTCGGCTTCGGAGGGTCCGATCCAGATGGGGAGATAGCGGTCGGAGTCTTTTTCGCGAAGGATCACGACGCGCTGGTAGTTCATGAGGCTGAGCCGGACGCTCTCGATGCTCATTTCTTTCATGCCGGCCACCTCCGCAACGCTGCAGTCCCCACCGGATAATAGGAGTGGCTGGATCGGGGCGTCAATTGAATCTGAGTCACCTTGCACCTACCGCCTGGGCAATATGCCGTCGTGGTCCTTTCAGGTTCGCAACCGCAGCGGCGCCGATCAACAGCGCGACGGCCGCCATGACTATAGTAACGCCGACGAGGTCGGTCATGGCGCCAGCGATGAGCACGGGGATGGAGGAGGCGATGGCCGCGAGCGCCCCCTGGGTGGCCAGGACGCGTCCCTGGAGGTGGAGGGCGACCTGGTCGTTGATGACCGTCCGCGCGGCGACGGCGACGAGCGCATAGCTGAAGCCCAGCGGCACGACGACGAACATGGCAAGGACGCCGGCGCCATCGAAGGAGCCGATGTTGATGGACAACAGCCAGGAGAAGAGGTCGTAGCCGGCAAGGAATTCGGAGGCGGGGCGGACGAAGGTGATGAGCAGGAGCAGGGGGACAAAGCCGACGAAGCCGGCGGTGCTGAGCACGGCGGGGCGGACGCGGTGGGCGAGGAAGCCGGCCAGGCGAAGGCCGATGATGATGCCGATAGCGGCGGGCATGAGCACGAGCACGCCGATTTCGACGGGCAGGCGCAGGGTGTCCTGGATATAGATGGGGATGATGCCGGCAACGATGATGAGCGAGGTGGAGATGAGCGTCAGCTCGATGGTAGCGCGTGCTACCAGGGGGTTGCGCCGGATCTCCCGCCAACCGATCGCCCACCACGGCCCCTCGGGTTCACCTCCGAGCTCGGGCCGTTCGAGCCGGGGAACGCGGCCGATGCGGAGGCCATACCACGCAGAGATGACAAACAGCACGCCGCAGATGAAGAAGAGCGCTCCCGGGCTATCGAAGAGGCGCAGGGCAATGGGCACGAGAATGACGAAGCCCAGGATCTGCGAGATGCCCTGGACCGCTTCGTTGATGGCGTTGGCGCGGGCAAGCCGGTCTTTGGGAACGATGGCAGGGACCAGCGCTCCCTCAGCGGCGGAGGTGAACTGGCTTGCCGCCGCGAAGATGAGGGCGGCGGAAAAGAGCACGGGGATGGATTCGCCCTGCATGACGATGAGGAAGCAGAAACCGCCGCGCAGGAGGTTGGTGAGGACGATGATGGGGCGTTTGCCGAAGGCGTCGGCGATGACGCCGGCGGTGATACCGATGACGGTGCTTGGCACGACGAGCGCGAGGACCATGAGGCTGCTCATGAAGGCGAGCCCGGTGGCATCGACGATGAGGAGGATGAGCGCGAAGTTGAGGGCGTTGGAGGCGATGCGCGCGGTGAGGCGGACCAGGGTCAGGCTGCGGAAGGGCCGCTGTTGCAGAAGCGGCAGGTCCTCCACGCGGATGGTGCCGACACCGGCGGGGGTGGTCATGGGTCTTCAGCACGCATTATGCGGTTACGGGCGCGCGACTCGAAGCGGCGCCGGTCGAGCATGACGCGGCGGTGGCAGGTGCGGCATTCGATGCCGATGTCAGCGCCGACGCGGTAGACCGTCCACTCCCAGCCGCCGCAGGGGTGCTGGCGGCGCATGCGGTAGACGTCGCCGACGGCAATATCGGTGATCATGACCCGGTGGCGGCGGGCGCCCTGAGGGCGTCGCGCAAGTCTCGAGCTGCGGCTGCCGCGGCACCGGCGAAGCTGTCGCCGGTCGCCGCATAGAGGATGCCGCGGGAAGAGTTCACGATGATGCGGCCAGGTTCGCTGCCTGCCGCAGCGATGACCTCTTCAGGTTTGCCGCCCTGGGCGCCAACGCCCGGGACCAGGAGGGGTGCTGCAGGGACGATCTCGCGGACGCGGCGCAACTCGTCGGGCGCGGTGGCGCCGACCACGAGGCCGACTCGCGGCGACCACGAGGTGGCGGTGAGCGCGACTTCTTCGAAGAGGCGACGGCCGTTGGCCAGGGGAAGCTCCTGGAATTCGCTGGACGACGGGTTCGATGTGCGGCAGAGAACGTAGACGCCCTTGTCGTCGTAGGCGAGGAAGGGGGCAACGGTGTCCAGTCCCTGGTAGCCGCTGAGCGTCACGGCATCGAATCCCCAGTGTTCGAACATGGCCCGGGCATAGGCTTCCGCGGTATTGCCGATGTCGCCGCGCTTGACGTCGCCGATGACGGGGATGTCTTGCGGGATGGCGGCCAAAGTGCGTTCGAGGGCGCGCAGGCCATCGATGCCGAACTGTTCGAAGAAGGCGATGTTGGGCTTGAAACAGGCGGCGTAAGGGGCTGCTGCCTCGATGACTCCGGAGAGATAGGGCACGAGGTCTTCGGTGCTGTGGCGGCGGATATCCGGATCGATGCCAACGCAGACGAGGGAGTCGATTGCGCGCGAACGGTGGGCGAGGCGGTCGAAGAAGTTCACGCGGGCACCTCCGCGGTGCAGTCGAAGCCAAGCCGTTCAGCGCGGCGGCTGAATTCTTCGGGACTCCCGGAGACGATGACCGACAGGCCGCCCGCGGCATCCGGCGGGGCGGCGATGCCCTGTTCATCCAGCGTGTGAACCACGCGGCGGGCAATGGCTTCGCTGGTATCGACGAGCTGGACACCGGGGAACATCTCCTGGAGCACGGGGACGACAAAGTTGTAGTGGGTGCAGCCAAGAACAACGGTGTCGACGCCATCGGCGACGGCGGGGGCGAGCCAGCCATGGAGCCGCTCGCGGAGGGCCGGGCTATCCAGCTCGCCACGCTCGACGAACTCTGCTAGGCCGTGAGCGGGGATTTCGCGGACGCGGGCCCGGCCACCGAACTCTTCGGCGACGCGATGATACAACTCGCCGCCCAGGGTGCCGGCGGTGGCGAGGATGGCAACGTTCAAGGTGCGGGACCGTTCGACGGCGGGCTTGAGCCCGGGGACCACGCCGACGAAGGGCACGGGGAAAGCCGCGCGAAGTTCGTCCAGAGCGGCGGCCGAGGCTGTGTTGCAGGCCACCACAATAAGCTTGACGTCGGCTTCGAGCAGGCGGCGGGCGATGGCGAAGCTTCGCTTGCGGACTTCGGGGGCGGGACGGCCGCCATAGGGAAACCAGAGGGTATCGGCGAAATAGATGCAGCGTTCGGCGGGCGCGAGGCGGCGCAGTTCGCTGAGAATGCTGAGGCCGCCGACGCCAGAATCGAAGAGCCCGATCGGGCGTGAATCCATTGTGGGCTAGGATAGCACGGTGATGCGCTTGAACCGGGTTGATATTGCGCTGTTGCCAGCGGAAGCGGCTGAATTGCGCGCGGATTGTTACGTGGTGGTGGACGCGCTGCGGGCGACGACGACGATCGCAGCGTTTCTGAGCCGCGGGGCGGCATCGGTGACCGTCGTCGATAGCGAAGATTCGGCGCGGCGCACGGCGCGGGAGCGCGGGGCGGTGCTTGCCGGCGAAGTGGGCGGGTTGCCGCCGGAAGGATTCGACACGGGCAACTCGCCGGTAGAGGCGATGGAGCTGGGGCTCGACGGCCGCGAGGTGGTGATGTTCACCACGAATGGGACACTCGCACTATGTGGCGCCTCGGCGCTGGGACCCACGTTCGCGGGCGCGCTGACGAATGCGCGCACGGTGGCGGAGCGATGCGGCAGCTTCGAGCACGTGGCCTTTGTGTGCGCGGGGAACGGCGGCGGGACGGTGTTCAGCCTGGAGGATTTTGCTGTGTCCGGCGCGATTGCGCGGGAGCTGTGCGGGCGGGGGAGAGAGTCCTCACGGCGTGGCGTCTCCAGGAAGGATGAGGATGGCCAGGGCGCCAAACCGTCACCCTCGTTCCCTCTCCCTTCGCAAGGGAGAGGGAAGCCGAAGCCGCGAAGAAACGGTGACCGGCTATTTCCAGAGATGGAAACCGGCGACAGCGTGCAGCTTGCGCTTCACGCGCTGGGCGAAGGGTCTGGCGCCGACGGCGTGGAGTGGATGGTGCGGAGCGGGAAGCACGCGGAGTCGCTGCGGGCGATAGGGCTCGATGCGGACATCGACTTCGCGTGCCGGGCGGACATCATGGATGTGGCGCCGCAGGTGCGGGACTTCGGCCCGGGCTGGGCGCAGCTTGAAGCTTCGGGTTAGTGGCCCGATTCCTTCCAGCGGCGGCGTAATTCTTCGATGCGGGCGGGGTCGGTATCGCGGCCCGCATAACGCGCTTCGATGAAGGCGGTGGTGATCTCATCGGTGACGGCCGTGTGGAAGAGGCCGTGCAGGGCCGGGGCATATTCGGCCGGTGTCTCAGCGGATTCGCGGGGACGGCCGCTGCGTTCCCCTTCGTCCAGGACCTGGCGGTAGAGAGCGATGACCCCCTCGGCGGGCGGCCGGGCCTGCGGCTGCCGGGTGCGGCGGAAGAGGTTGCGGAGGTCTTCGCCAAGGCCGCCCGCGGAGCTGCTTGCCGGGGCCTCCGGCGCGCGCGACCGGCCGCGCCGGTAGAGGCGCAGGATGACGGTGGCGATGGCGCCGATGGTGGCCACGGCCATTATCAGGAGGAGCGCGCGCCAGACCGCAACGAAGCCATCGCCCCGCTCGGTGGCATTTCGCTCGCCGGCCTCGTCGGCATCGACGAAGGCGGAGGGTGGGTCCAGTGCCTGGCTGAGGTCAACGTTGCCCAGGAGCCAGCCGAAGAGCAGCTGAAAGAGCCAGGCAAGTGGCGTGAGGGTGATATAGAGGACCCAATAGAGCGCCGACTCGGCCAGGCTGCCGAACTGCCGGCCAAGCATCCCGAACACGATACCGAAGACGATGACGCATCCGAGGGTGGCAAGCGCCGTAGCAGCGAGGAGCACGCCAGTGACGCCACCGGAACGAAGGTTGCCGATGGTGGCGCCGCTGAGCGCCGACTGCGCGAAGGCCAGGGAGATGATTGCGACGGCAAAAAAGGCGACCGCGCCGAGCCCAATGATGCCGAGCCGGTCGGTCCAGGCGCCCATGACCGCGACGGTGATGACTACGATGAAGGGTGCGGCGAGCTGCCGCGGAACCGTTTCCAGTTCGAAGTCGCCGGCGGCTCGCCATGCGCCGCGAATCCATGCCCCGATGAGCAGCAGGCTGCCGACGAAGGCGGCGCCGGCCTGGTCGGGCATGTCGCCGACATCGCGGGCGAAATTGATGGCCCAGCCGAAGTCCCAGATGGCGATGTCGCCGGCGAATTCGATGCGAATGGCGCCATAGACGGCGACGAACATGACGGCGCCGTTGACCGCGTAGGCACGGGCCGGGGCGACTTCCCAGTATTCGAGCAGGCGCGGGACCGCGAAGGCGGCCAGCACGAGCACGATGAAGGTAACGGGGTTTATGGCGCCGATGCCGTGGTCGCCTTCCCAGGCAGCGGCAAAGAGCTGGCCAACGACATAGAACATGAGCGCATCGGCGATGAGCGCGGCCAGGAAGGCGATGATTGCGATCATGCAGGCACTCCCGGGCGCTGGTAGGCGCCGCCGATGGCGCGCGTTGGGATTTCGCCGAGTAGCGAGGTATCAACGCGATCGGACGTGGAGACGACGAATACCGCGTGTCCTTCGTCGGCGAGACGGCGGAGGGCTGCGGCCAGCGATTCGGGGATGAGCGAGGCGACCACGATGATGGTGGAACCGGCGGCGATGCGGCCGCGCTCGCGGTGGACCACCTCGGCCAGGTCGCTCATGGTGAGCGGCTGGACCATGGCGAGCGCTTCCAGGATGCGGGTGAGCTGGTCGGTCGCGGAGGATGGCGGGAGGCGAATGGGGCGGTCGGCTTCGGGGAAGGCGCCATTCGCCAGGAGGCCGACAGCGTAGCCGGATCCGGCGGCCCAGACAGCGATGGATGCGGCGGTGGAGACGGCGCGCTCGAGCTCGTCTTTGAGGTAGCCCTCCCAGGAGTGGGACAGCGTATCGATGTTGAGCAGGAGGTAGAACTGCCGGGATGCGGAGGGCTCGTAGATGCGGGAGCGGAGATCGCCGGCGCGGGCGGTGGCTTTCCAGTCGATGCGGCGGAGGGGGTCGCCCTCGCGGTATTCGCGGACGCCGGCGATGCGGCGGGGGTCTTCGAAGATAGGATTGCGGCCCTTGAGCTCGCCGAAGGGGCGGTCGGCCGGGAAGCCCAGGTCTTCCATGGAGAAGACGCGCGGGAAGACGATGAGGCGATCCTGGTCGTTGTCTTCGTGGTAGCGCGGGAAGAGGCCCAGGAGGTCGGCGGAGCGCATGGATGCGGGGCCGAACTGGTGATAGCCGCGTTCTGTGACGCGTACGGTGAAGTCCCACTGCTGTCGTTCGTACCAGCCGATGGCGCCGCGGCGGACGAGCCAGGAGAAGCCCGGGGCTGCGGCAGCGGCGAGCTGTTCGCCGTCGATGGTCACGTTCTCGGCCAGGGCCAGGCGCCATTCGTACCATGGGAGGGGCAGGATCTTTCGGTTTTCAAGCTGGACGGAGAGCCGGACGGGCTCATCGACGAAGGCGCGGCGCTCCAGGAGTGACCGGCGGAGGGTGACGCGGTCGAAGAGGTGGCGGGTCCAGTAACGGCTGACGCCGCCGATGAGGATGATCGCGAAGCCGATACCGGTGATGACTGATTCGCCGGCGGCGAAGCCGACCAGGATGAGCAGGGGACCAACAACGAGCCAGGCGTCACGGAAGGGCATGGGTTCAGGCCTCGACAGGCACGGGCACGGTCTCCATGAGCTCGTGGAGGACGGCTTCAGCGTCGCGGCCGCGCAGTCGCGTCTGGGTGGAGAGGATCATGCGGTGGCCGAGGACGAGCGGGGCGACCTCTTTGACGTCGTCTGGAACGACGTAGTCGCGGCCGTTGACGGCGGCGAGGGCGCGGGCGGCGCGGAACAGGGCCAGGCTCGCCCGCGGGCTGGCGCCGAGTTCGAAGGCGGGCTCTTCACGGGTGGCGCGGACCAGGCGGACGATGTAGCGCCGGACGGAGGGGTCGACGTGGAGGTGCTGGAGGGCCTCGATGAGCCGGACGAGCTCGTGGGCTTCGACGACGGGCTGGAGGCTGTCCAGGGGGTTGGCGTATTCGTAGCGGGCCAGGATCTCGTCTTCGCTGTCCTCATCGGGATAGCCCAGGCGGAGGCGCAGGAGGAAACGGTCGAGCTGGGCCTCGGGCAGGGGGAAGGTGCCTTCGAGCTCGATGGGGTTCTGCGTTGCCAGCACGAGAAAGGGACGGGGAAGGCGGCTGGTCTCGCCTTCGACCGTGATCTGGCGTTCTTCCATCGCTTCGAGGAGTGCCGACTGGGTACGCGGGGTGGCGCGATTGACCTCGTCGGCGAGGACGATCTGGGAGAAGAGCGGCCCGGGGCGGAAACGGAAGACACTTTCGCGCTGGTCGTAGTAGTGGATCCCGGTGATGTCGGCCGGCATGAGGTCGGGGGTGAACTGGATGCGGTGGAAGTCGCAGCCCAGGGAGCGCGAGATGGCCTTGGCAAGGGTGGTCTTGCCGATGCCGGGGACATCTTCAAGCAGGATGTGGCCTTCGCAGAGAAGGGCGACCAGGGCGTAACGCACGATCTCGGACTTGCCGATGATGACGCGCTCGACGTTCTCGTGGAGGCGCTTTGCGGTGTCGTGGATGACAGTGACGTCCTCAGGGCTGAGGCGTTGTGGTGGTTGTGAGCCGTCCGGTGCGGTAGTCATTTGTGGGGATAGTACGGGGTAAGGGGGCCTCCCGGCGACCGCTCGGGAACGGCATTCGGGGAACGGTGTTGCGGGGTGGGCGCGGCCGTTAGACTCGGTTGGCATGGTTGACGTTCAAACGATCGAGCTGGCGTACAACCGCGTGTACGTCCTGGAGAGCCGGGGGGTTCGCATCCTGGTGGATGCGGGGCCGGATTACGCGGGCTCGTGGGAGGCGCTGGAAAGCGCAATGACCGGCCGGCTGCCGGACGTGGTGATATGCACACACGGGCACAACGACCATGCGGGGCTGGGAGGCCGCTGGCAGGCGCGCGGTGCGCCAGTCGCGCTGGACGAGCCCGACCATGCGCTCGTGACGCGGCCACAGCTCGGCGACGGGGCGGAAATGGCCACGTACGAGGCGTACGTTCGCGGTTGCGGCGCGCCCGAGTCTATCCAGACGGAGGTGCTGGCGGGGCTGGCGCAGCGGCGGCGCTGGGCAGAGCAG
Organism: Dehalococcoidia bacterium; assembly: GCA_007126855.1. Lineage (GTDB taxonomy): Bacteria > Chloroflexota > Dehalococcoidia > Tepidiformales > Tepidiformaceae > SLAK01. Next base: position 21,022 of record SLAK01000375.1, read on the forward strand.
GCAGCGACAGGCGAGGGCTACCCGCCGGCGACTCGCGGAACGCGGTGGCCGACGGGCATCCGCATGGCGCCGTTCCAACCGGATGGACTTGCAGCCGTGCATGGAGTGCTGGAGGCAGCGGGCGTGGAGGTGCTGCAGTGTCCCGGGCACACCCCGGGGAACGTGGTTGTGGCCTCCGGGGAGGGCGGGATGCTGTTCTCGGGCGACCAGCTCCTGCCGGACATCACGCCGACGCCGGGCATCCAGATGGCTCCGCCGGACGGCTCGGGAGCGAGGACACGGTTTCACAGCCTGCCGGCCTTTGTTGCGTCGCTGGAGATGCTTCGGGAGCGGGCGTGGGAGCGCTGCTATCCCGGGCACGGCGACGCGTTCGAGGACGTGGCCGGGCGCATTACCGAGAACCTGTCCGGCATCGAGGAACGGCGGGAGCGGGTGCTGGCGACCCTGCGCGAGATGGGCGAGGCACGGGTCTATGACATTGCGGAGCAGCTCTACCCGCGTGCACTGGCCCGGCGTTTCTGGCAGATCGTGGCGACAGTACAGGGGTCGCTCGACCTGCTGGCCGCGCGGGATGAGGCCGCGGAGAACGACGGCGTGTACTTCCCCCGTTAGGCGGCTTCGGCAACGGCGGCCGGGACGAGGCGGCGCGGATCGAGCCAGAGCACAAGCTGGTCGTGCCATTCGGCGACCGCTTCGAACTGCGTGAGCCGCCCGGTCCCACCGGGGATGGAAAGCGGCTGGTAGGCATCGCGGGGAAGCGCGGCGACTTCGTGCACTTCACCGGCGCGGAGAGCGACGGGGCTGCCATCGTAATCGACGACGACCAGGTTGGCATCCGTCGACGGCCCTACTTCGACGCCGAACTTCCAGAAGAGGTCGAAGACGGGCACCTGTGTCCCGCGGAAGGTCGCAATGCCCAGCATGCCGGGCGGCGCCTCGGGGACAGGCGTGACGGATTCGCAGGGCGTGATTTCATGGACGGTGGCGATGTCCACCCCGTAGTACTCGTCTCCGACCGAGAAGATGAGCAGACGTTCGGGCACGTTCAGGAAATCGATTGGCGCCATGGTGCTTCACTAGAGTTTTCGCCCTTCGAGTCCTGTTTCCACAGGCCTTTATCAGGACGAAGTGTCGTTGGCCGGTTACCCGCGACGAATGCGTTCGAGGCAGCGTTCGCGGATTTCGTTGCCCGGCTCTTCGAAGGTGGCGAACGGAACGGCGGGGTTGGGATCGACGGGTTCCGGCGTTCCGCCGAGCACGGTGAGGTCGCGGCAGAGGGAGACGAAGACGCTGCACGGCTCCGGGCACGGGATGTCGCCTTCGAGGCCGGCCGGCTCGCCGTCCCACCAGGGGGTGCGGACACAGGTCCCGCAGAGGACGTCGCGGGCTGCCTCACGGATCTGGGGCGGCGTGTCGCGCGCGGCGCGGTAACGCCCGCTCTGACGGCCGAGTACAGCGTCGAGCGGCTCGATGCGAAGCCGGCCTTCGGCGGCCATTGTGATGTGGCGCGGCGCAAGCGGGTAGACAGCGTCGAGAATGGCGGGCAGGTCTTCGGCCGAACAGCGGACGCGCCAGCCACGGCGGACGCCCCGGGCGCCGGACAGGGGACGATAGCGGCCGTGCACGTCGAGGCGCGTCCATTCGCGGACCGCTGCCGGGTTCGCGGAGACGTCTGTCATCTCGCC